>JAGYNK010000028.1 GCA_018400055.1 Candidatus Moraniibacteriota bacterium | reverse complement strand
TATCTATCTTTGGCAAGGATCGCTCTGCGTCCAAAGTGCATCCGCCTTGGGAGGAAGCCATTCCATCAAATAACCCGCATTAAGTGACTCACAACTTATAATAAATGACTTTGGTTGTAGGTTATTAGTTTATTTTTTTTACCCCCACCAATCTCATTTTTTCTCCGTGGGGAATTTTTCCCAATATAATAACTATTTTATCCCCTTTCTTGAGTTTTTTTTCGGACTTAGCTTTTTTTATCATTTTTTCAATGAGTCCGTCAAGTTTATCTTTCGGATTAAAAAGATAACCATCCACCCCCCAGACTAAAGAAGATTGATTGAAAGATTTTTGGCTATTTGTCGCCATTAAAATTTTTTGCTCCGGACGAAAATGAGATACCAGTTTCGCGGTAAAGCCGCTGACGCTAATCATTAAGATGGCCTCGGCGTTAAAGCTTTTTGCCAGCTCATAAGCGCTTCTGATAATGGTCGCATAATCGGAAGAAATATTGAAGTCTAAAAATTTGTAAATATCGTCAAAGGGAGATTCTTCGGTATCTTCTATAATTTCTTTCATGGTTTTTACGCTTTCCACCGGATATTTTCCGCTAGCTGTTTCTCCGCTAAGCATTACAGCATCCGCATGATCAATGACCGCGTTGGAAACATCGCTTACTTCCGCTCGGGTGGGACGCGGATTTTTAATCATACTGTCCAGCATTTGGGTAGCCACAATTACCGGTCTTAAATTCTCCAAACTGCAAGCAATTATTTTTTTCTGCAAAACTATCACTTTGCTTTCATTTATTTCAATGCCTAAATCACCCCTAGCTACCATAACGGCATCGGAGGTTTTTACAATTTCATCCAGATTTTTTATGGCTTCTCTTTTTTCAATTTTAGCTATAATTTGAGGATATTTTTTATTTTTTCCCAGTTTTTTTTCTATTTTTTTACGGAGGTCAACAATATCCTTAGCCGACTCCACAAAAGAAAGAGCGATAAAATCAACATCATGCTTTAAAGCGAAATCGAGGTCCTTTTTGTCTTTGGATGTCGTGGAACTTAAATTAAGTTTGACTCCGGGAATATTTACACCTTTGCGATTCCTTATCATTCCTCCGCTAACAACCTCCGCTTTTAATAAACACTTTTCCTTTTTTATAACTTTTATTTTGATTGTTCCGTCTTCTATTAAAATTTCCTCACCCTCTTTTATGCTTTTAATTATTCCCGGACAATCAAGGTAAAAAATATTAAAAGAGAAATCAGCTATCATTTTTTTGAATGAAATATCGCTAACTAATATTTTTTCGCCTTTTCTGGCATTGATGTTTTCCGCTGTTTGCACTCTGACTCTGGGACCTTGTAAATCAGCCAATATCCCCACGCTTTTTTCCATCTCCAGTGCCAGTTTTCGAATAGATTTAATTATCCTGGCATTCCATTCATGGTTTCCGTGAGAAAAATTAATTCTGGCGACATTCATTCCGGACTCAATCATTTTCTTTAGTGTTTTCTCGTCTTCGGACGCAGGGCCGATAGTAGCAACTATTTTTGTTTTTTTCATTAAAATTAAAGATTATATAAACAGCATTTTAAAAATTAAAAATGACCGTTAAATAAAAATTTTTTATTTAAATTTTAATTGCTTAAAAGATTAAAATAACTCACATATTAGCCAAAACAGGCAATTCCGCCACGCTATTTAGCTTTTTATCAACTAAAAAGTGGAACAAAATGATTGCCTGTTTTAAACAAATACGCGATAGATTTCATGAAAATTACAGGTTAAATTTCTCCGCCAAATCACCTACGATAGGAAGCTTACTCATCTTTCCACCGGCTACATTGATTATTCCGATGACTGAGAAAATCAGAGCGGCTAAATTAATAAGAACTCCCAATCCGAAAAGAGGCATTAAAAACATTCCGATGATTTCAACAATAAAAAGTACCAGCCCTTGCTTGGCATGGAATTGAGCAAATGGACTATCTTTTTTGGCAAGCAACGGAACCAGACACAAAATACCTATGTAGCTCAGAATAGCTATAGCTTTGTTCTCTTGGATATCCCCATTGCTTCCGCTGTTTTCCTCATTAGATTCGGAATCCTTTTTCATTTCGGGTTCAGTCGGATTTTGCATTTCCGGCGGCTGGTTCGTTTCTTGGTTTTTTTCCGGCTGGCCGATTGGATTCATATTTTCTTCCATAATTCCACCTCCCTTCATTAAATAAAGTTAGTGTTAAATTGGCACTAACTTTATTTTAGCATACATTTAAAATTAAGCAATCCATATTGGTAACTAGCAATTGGTAATTAGTAACTAGGAAAATAAAAATTGTAAAATATCATTGCGAGTAAGTCAGTAAACGAGCGTGGCAATCCCGTAATTTAACTTAAGGCATAATTTAACTTTAGAAATATTGT
>JAGYNK010000027.1 GCA_018400055.1 Candidatus Moraniibacteriota bacterium | reverse complement strand
GTGGCAAAAGAAATGGAGCGGAGCTGTGCGACGCGACATTTCGCCACAACTCGTTTTTATGCGAATTAAGTTTCGCTTTTGTTGTTAAATTTGTACCTAATGCGAAGTATGATACAGATACAATTTATTTGTTGATCATTTCATTATTATATTAGCATAATTTTATGAAATCCGGAAGTTTGATCAAAAAGAATGGCTTTTTTTTAAATAAGCTTGAATAAAATCATTAATTTCTCCGTCTAAAACTTTTTCCACTTCACCGGTTTCTTTTTTTGTGCGATGATCTTTCGCCATTTTATAAGGATGCAGAACGTAGGAGCGAATTTGGTTTCCCCATTCGGCGCTGCGGAATTCCCCTTTTATTTTTCGCTTTTCTTTTTCTTGTTCCTCTAAATATTTTTTATGCAATTTGGCTTTCAAAACTTTCATAGCTTGATCTTTATTTTGCGCTTGAGATCTTTCGCTTTGGCAAGCAGCTACAATTTTTGTGGGCAGATGGGTTATACGGACGGCGCTGTCGGTTTTATTGACGCTTTGCCCTCCCGCGCCGGAAGAACGGAAAGTGTCAACCCGCAAATCTGCCGAATTTATTTCCACTTCTTTTAAGCTTTCTATAACCGGCAAAACCTCCACCAAAGCAAAACTGGTTTGGCGCAAATGATCAGCATTAAAAGGAGAAAGGCGTACCAGCCGATGCGTGCCAGCCTCCCCTTGTAGATATCCGTAAGCAAATGAACCATTAACTTCCAACGCGACGCTTTTTATGCCCGCTTCTCCTCCCCGCGACTCGTCTATAATTTTAGTTTTAAATTTTTTTCTTTCCGTCCAACGCAGATACATTCTTAATAACATCTCCGCCCAATCTTGCGCGTCCACTCCTCCAGCTCCGCTATGAATGGTTAAAATAGCATTATTTTGGTCATAAGGACCGCTTAAGTAAGTTTTAAATTCCAGAGATTTTATTTCTTTTTCCAGTTTGTTTATATTTTTTGCTATTTCTTTATCTAGTTTACTTCTCCCTCTCTTTGAGGGGGAGATTGAGAGAGGGTGCTCCATTTTCCACAATTCATCCAATTCTTTAATTTCATTTTCCAATTTTTCAATTTCTTCCACTTGGCTTTTTAAGCCTTCCAACTCTTTCATTATTTCCCCCGCTTTTTTAGCGTCATTCCAAAATCCGGTTTCCGCCGATTGTTTCTCTAGTGCTTTTATTTTTTTCCTTTTTTTAACAACCTCAAAGACGGTCCCGCAAAAGCGGGATTTTGCTTTTTAAGTCTTCCAGTTTTTCTTTAATTTCAGTGCTTGACATAAGTTTGATTATCTCGCTAAATTGTTATATGGTTAAAATGTCTGAGTATTGCTTCTTTTGGATTATTTTAATTATCCTTGTTTTCCGTGTTATTTTCGTGAAAGCGGGAATCTAAAGAGTTTTTTAAAAGCTGACAATTTTATTCTGGATTCCCGATCAGGTCGGGAATGACATAAAATAAATTTATAATTTTAGCCACCTTAACTTATTTTCCTCTGATAGCAGATAAACTCCGCTCGCAGATTAAAAAAATTTAAACGCCACCCTAGCTCAGTTGGCAGAGCAACGCACTCGTAACGCGTAGGTCATCGGTTCAAATCCGATGGGTGGCTCATTTTTATCACTTTAACGTTTTCAGTTAAGGGATGACCGGCTTCTGACCAGTAAATTCGATGAGTGACTTAAAAACTTTTTCATTCTTAAATCTATCGCTGTCATCCTGAACTCCACATCGTCATCTTGAACTCTGCATTGTCATCCTGAACTTGTTTCAGGATCTCACAGTTTATCACTCAAATCTTCCCATTGAGGATTTCTACTGTTTACTAAATTAATTTTCCAATCTCTGTGCCAATTTTTTAATTGCTTTTCTCTTCTTATAGCACTTTCTATATTTTCCGTTTGTTCGAAATAAACTAACTTATCAATATTATATTTTTTCGTAAAACCCTTCACCGCTTTATTTTTATGCTCGTAAATTCTTTTTGGCAAATTTCCCGTAACACCTACGTATAAAACTTTATTATGTTTATTTGTTAAAATATAAACGCAATATTGCCTCATAGTATTTTTTAAAATTACAGGATCCTGAAACAAGTTCAGGATGACATAAATCATTTATTGCTTTTTGCGCTTGCAATTAGTTCTTCCCACTTCTTATCAATCATTTCCTGGATTTCGGGGATGATTTTTTTATGTTCCGGGGAAAATAAATGTTTAAACCTTTTTTGGGTTTTTAAAAATTCTTCAATGGGTTTTCTTTGTTTTGGAATATAATTTATTTTATACTTACTGTTTTCTCCGCCCAAGGCGGATCCGCCTTGGGCGGATATTTCATAAAGCGGCCAGAAATTGGTTTCCGTGGCCAGCTTTCCCACCTTAACATAATCCGAAGTGGGAAATTTCCAAACATTGGTACAAGGTTGCAAAACCAATAAAAATGTCGGTCCTTCCGTTTCCAAAGCCTTTTTGGCTTTCATAGCCAAATCTTCCACATAAGCCACATTGGCTTGGGCAAGATATTTAATATGATGACCGTTTATAATTTGCATCAAATCCTTGCGTTCGGTTTCATTTCCTATTTTATAGCGGCTGGCAGGAGTAGTTTCCATATTGGCGCCGTAAGGAGAAGCTCCCGATCTTTGCCCGCCTGTGTTCATATAACCCTGATTATCATAAGCCACATAAAGAAAATTATGCCTCCGCTCCAAAGCGCCGGACAAACTTTGCAAACCGATATCGTAGGTTCCCCCATCTCCGCCGAACGCTACAAATTTTACTTCTTCTTTTATTTTGCCTTTCTTTTTTAAGACGCGGTAAGCCGTTTCCACTCCGGATGCGGTCGCTCCGGCGTTTTCAAAGGCGTTATGGATGTAGGGAACTTTCCAGGCCGTGTAAGGATAGAGAGTGGAAGTTACTTCCAAACATCCGGTAGCATTAATCACCACTATCGGTTTTTCAGTGGCGTTTAAGACCGTTCTCACAATTACCGGAATTCCGCACCCGGCGCAAGTGGAATGACCCGTAGCAAATTTTTGGGTTAGATTTTTATTCATTTTTTTAACTATCAATTAACACTTATTAGAAACTGATTTTTTACAAATCACGAATTATAATTATTAAGCTAACTTTACCATAAATGATTTTCTGTCATTAGTATAAATTGAACGCTTAATGTTCAGTTCATCGGTATTAAAATTAACTAAGTACTGTGAATTAAGAAATATAATAAATGTGTCATTCTGACCCGCCTTGGGC
>JAGYNK010000026.1 GCA_018400055.1 Candidatus Moraniibacteriota bacterium | reverse complement strand
CAATTTTTCTTGGGCATCTTTTAAATATTGCGCTCTCTTCTTGATAAAATTAAAATTGGTGAAAGTTCCCCCGATCCATCTTTCCGTTACGAAGGGCATTTTGCAATGAACGGCAGCTGCTCTTACCAAATCTTTAGCTTGTTTTTTGGTGCCAACAAAAAGTATTTGCCTTCCTTCTTTTTTAGTCTTTTCAATAAAATCCATAGCTTCCTTCAGTTTTTTCAAAGTTTGTTGAAGGTCAATGATGTTTATTCCTTTGCGAACACCGAAAATATACTTTTCCATTTTAGAGTGGCGACGCGATTTTTGATGTCCGAAATGAACGCCATCTTTTAGCATTTTCTTTAGGCTAATTTCAGCTCGGGACGAATTTGCAAAAAAATCCTTGACGGATTTGTCTTGAGTTTTTATTTTTTCTCCTTTATTAGCAACAGTTTTCTTGGTTGTCATTTTTTTTGAAATTATTATTACTTTAGACCCATTAGAGGCAATGAAAATAGTATATCAAACATCAGGCTCTTGTCAATTATTTAATTATATGATAGTCTGGTCAGGAGTTAAAAAATAATCAACCAAAAACTAAAGCCGTTTAAATCTATTCATTATTCCGGAAAGTATATTTTTAAATTAAAGTTAATTAAATAAACAGATAATGCATTGAAGCATTTATAAACTTATGAAAAAAGATATCCATCCCAAATACTACGAAAACGCTAAAATAGTTTGCTCTTGCGGAGCGGTTTTTAATGTCGGATCCACCCGAAAAGAATTAAATATTGAAATTTGTTCTCAGTGCCATCCCTTTTTTACCGGTAAAAAGAAAGTGGTAGACACGGCGGGAAGAGTGGACCGCTTTAAAAAATTAGCGGAAAGAGCCAAAAAAAAGAGAGCGGAAATAAAAAAAGCTAAACTTGAAAACATTAAGACTAAGACTAAAAAAGAAGGCAAGAAAAGCGTTAAGAAAAAAGCCGCTAAGCCAAAAAAAGAAAAAAGCGCTAAGTAAAGATTTTGAAATATAAAAACGGACCGTACGGTCCGTTTTTTATTTTGAAGATTATCGGTTTAAGGAAAATTTTATAATTCTTTCAATAAATTTCAGTTTAGCTCTTCGTTAATGATTTCCTTAATTGTATCATAGTCAACCGCTCCGCTTTTGAATTTATCGTTAATAAACAAGGCCGGAGTTCCGGAAATGCCAAATTCTTCCGCCTCTTGAGAATCTTTATCCACCTTCTCTTGGTATTTCTTTTCGTCCAAGCATTTATTAAATTGGGTGGTATTCAATCCCAATTGCCTGGCATAAGTTTTAAATTCCTGCGTTCCTTCCGTAACACCCCAATCTTTCTGGGTTTCAAATAATTTATTGGAATAATCTAAGAACTCGTCTTGTTCATTGGCGCATTCCGAAGCCAAAGCCGCATCAACCGCTTTGGGGTGAAGCGAAATTAAAGGAAGTTGTTTGAAAATATACAGAACATCGTTCGAGTAATCGCTCAGCGTTTCTTGAACCGTATCATTAAAGGCTTTACTGTAAGGACATTGAAAATCGCTAAATACAATTAATTTAATGTTTGATTCCGCATTCCCGACTTTAATGTCGTTTTCTTCAATTTGAGGCACTTCAATA
>JAGYNK010000025.1 GCA_018400055.1 Candidatus Moraniibacteriota bacterium | reverse complement strand
GCCTTAAATAACGGGATTGCCTGCCTGCCGGCCTGTCCGCCGAAGAGGCAGACGAGGCAGGTTTCGGGATCCCGTAGATTAAGGAAAAGATCTTGAAATAAATTCAGGATGACAGTTTAATTTTAGTATTTCGTAATTTAAAGTAATTATTGTTTGTCAAATAATTCATATGGTGGGACATCAAAAAATAATTGAACGGCTGGAGCAAAGCGTTAAAAAGGATAAAAATGTCCAGGCTTATATTTTTTCCGGTCCAGAAGGGCTGGGTAAATTTACGCTGGCTAAAAAATTCGCCGAAAGCTTAATAGGCGGAAGGAGCCTGAAAAAATTGATGAATGAGCCAGAAAACAATAAATTCATGGCGGATTTAATTGTTTTAAGTCCGGAAATAAGTGAAAAAAAAGGCATTATGAAGGAGAAAGAAATAAAAATAGAAAGAATCAGAGAGGCACGAAAGGAAATGCTTCTTTTTCCCGCGCAGGGAAAATACAGGGTGTTGATAATCAACAACGCCCATAAAATGAGCAAAGCGTCTCAAAATGCTTTGCTTAAAGTTATTGAAGAACCCAATGAAACTTCCGTAATTATTTTAATAACCCATGAGGACGGAAAATTGCTTCCCACGATAAAATCGCGTTGCCAAAAAATAAAATTCAATTTAGTGGATGAAAGTAAAATAAAAAAGCTTTGGGAGGAATCGGTAGGTTTTAAGAAAAATATTTCCGTGACTGAGGTGAATGAAATTGTTTCGCTTTCAGCAGGGCGTCCGGGCTGGGCGGTAAAAATGGCGCGGGACATGAATAAATTGGAATTATATAAAAGCGCCTTAAAAGAATTGAAAATAATTTCCGCTATGGATATTAGACAAAGGATGGAAATGGCGGAAAAATTTTCCAAAAATATTCCGGCGGCTATAGAAAAGCTGGAGCTTTGGATTTGGATAATGCATTCGGTGGCGGTAAAAGATTTCAATAACGCTTCGCGATTCATTAAAATTATTGAAAAAATAGAAAGTGGTTTGAAGGAAATTAAAAATACGAATGCCAATGGAAGATTATTATTGGAAAACTTGATAATAAATTTGTAGGGGATAACCATATGCGGATAAAAAAAGTCAAGCAAGACTGGGTGGAGAGAAGAAAGGAAAAAAAAGAAAAAGAAAGGCGTTCTGTTTTTTTTAAGACGGTTTATTATTTTCTGCTGGTTGTTTTTTGCGGAGTGACGGTTTATGTTTTTGTTTTTTCCGATTTTTTAAAGATTAACCGAGTAAATTTGGAGGGGTTGGAAGAATTAAAATATGAGGAAGTGGCGAAAGAATTGAATATTTTATTGGAGGGAAAATATTTTGAAGTTATTTCGCGGAATAACTTTATTTTAATTTCAGAAAGAAAAATTACTAATCACTTGATGGAAAAATTCAAAAAGATTAGCGGGGTCGAAGTAAAAAAAATTTTTCCTGACGCGATTGAGGTGAAAATTGCGGAAAGGGATTCTTTGCTGTTGTGGTGTTCGGGCGGACCTTGTTATTTTATTGATGAAGGCGGCTATGCTTACAATGGAGCTGATTTTGAATCGCGGGAAGTAAAGGAGAATAATTTGATCAGGCTGGCGGATGCCAGCGCTAAGCCGGTGGATTTAGGAGAGAAAGTTTTGAGTGAAGAATATATCGGATTTGTTTTGAGGCTCGTGGAGGAAATAAAAAAGGAATCTCCGATTGACATATTGGACGAATGTCAAACTGCTTGCCGAGTGGCGGAGGATGTAAGATTGAAGACGGTGGAAGGCTGGGATATTTATTTTAGTGGCAAAATTTCTGAAGAAAAATCGGTTAGAGTTATGAAAACTTTTCTAGAAAAGGAAATGGACGAGGAGAAAAGGAAAAATTTAGAATACCTAGACTTGCGGGCGGAAAATAAAGTTTATTATAAATTTAAAAATTTAGAGGAAAGAGAGGATAGTCAAGGCGAGAAAAGTGAAGAGGAAAGCCGGGATGAAAAAACCGAAATTGGAGCGGATAATAATCAAGGAGAAGAAAATTAGAAATGTTTAAGGCGAGAAATAAAGCTTCTAAATTGGAAGCTTTATTTTTAAGTGTTAGATTCCACAGCGTTGTTTATGGTTTTTCTTTATATTCCCCTTATGTCATTCCGGAATTTTCCGCAGCGCTTGTCCGCCTTTGGCGGAATGGCGGAGGAAAATATCCGGAATCCAGGATAAGAATGTGCGAATGCA
>JAGYNK010000024.1 GCA_018400055.1 Candidatus Moraniibacteriota bacterium | reverse complement strand
CGAATATCATCATAACTGTTGGGTCTGGGGAGCGGCTCAGCTTTGTCCGGATGGAGGCAGTTGTTCGGGGGGAAGTTGCGGGGGCGCCAGTACCGAACCGATTGATTTTGTTTTAGTGGGCGGAAAAAATTTAAGAATAACGGAGCTGGAAGGCAATGGACCTACCAATCCATGGTATAATTATTATTTAGGCGCCAAGGAAGCTCGCTTCTTTCGTTTTTATTTTCGAGAAATTACGGACTTAGATTGCGAGTACAACAGCGGATATTATGGGTGGCAAGTTTCTAATACTCCTCAAAGTGGTCAACCGCACACCGTCCATATGCTTATAAAAAAAGGGTCCCCCCCTTCAATAGGCGAATTTGAAACGACTTTGTCGCTGGGTTCATCTGAATATGATTGTGGCTTAAAACAATGGGTTCCCGGTAAAACACCTGATCTTTACTGGAGATATAATGCTGGTGCCGGGAGTGAATTTGTAACAAATAGGGAACCTTCACCGGCTTCTTATTATTACATTATGTTGTATAATGATGGAGACGAACCGGTTAGCGGCCAGCGCTTAATATTGGGATTGAATCCTTAGTTTTTTTAAGAGCGGTCTTTTTTAATGAATGACATAAATAAATTTAAAAATGTTTTTTATGGAAGAGAAAATTTTATGTATCGGATCATCAAGCAAGGATATCTTTTTTCCCACCGACAAAGGAATAATTTTGGATACTCCCGAGGATATTACTTCCCAAAAGAAATTTGCTTTTGAATTGGGCGCCAAATATCAAATTGACGATCGTTTTGAAGCGTTGGGAGGATGCGCCGCCAATGTAAGTGTGGGATTATCCAGATTGGGGATTGAGGCGGCTTGTTTTACAAAAACGGGAGATGATATGTTAGGAGAATGGATAAAGCGGGAATTGGAAAAAGAAAAAGTGGATACGGATTTGATTCAAATTGAGAAAAATTGCAAAAGCGATTTGTCGGCCATTATTGTAAATAGCCGAAGCGGGGAAAGAACTATTTTCTTCAATAGGGACGCCAATGAAAAATTGGAAGTTTTTCCGGAAGAAATAAAAGAGACGGACTGGATTTTTGTCAGCGCTCTGAATGGAGAATGGGGAAAAAATTTGGATAAGATAGCGGATTTAATTCACAGCCAAGGGATTAAGCTGGCTTTTAATCCGGGACAAAGGAATATTAAAGACAATCCGCAAAAAATAATAGAGATTATCGGAAAGTGCGATGTTTTATTGCTTAATAAGGACGAGGCGATAGAGATAATAAGAAGCAAGAAGCAAGAAGAAAGCGATAAGCAATTAAACGATGAAGTTTTTTTAGTAAGGAAATTGCGAGAAATGGGATCTAAAACAGTAGCTCTTACCGATGGACTTAGGGGGTCATGGTTGTTTGACGGTAAGGATTTGTTTTATATCAAGGCTACCAGTGATAAGCCAATTGACACAACTGGAGCGGGAGATGCTTTCACGAGCGCTTTTCTGGCTGGCTGCCTAAAGGGAAAAAGCGCGGAAGAATCATTGAAGTGGGGAGCGGTTAATGGGGGAAATGTGGTAAAGTTTTATGGAGCCATAGAAGGACTGCTTAAAACTGAAGCTATGGATAAGTTTGCAAAGAATATTGAGACAGAAAAGATTATGTAATAAGATTAAAATTTAAAAAATCACAAATTCAAGTTTTGCATTTTGATTTTTGAGTTTTGAATTTTCTTTTTATGAGATTTTTTTCTAAAATTTTTAAAGGCAATCGGCACATTGATTACGCGCTTTCTTTGGATATAGGAACGGAAGTAGTCAAGGCTTTAATTTTTAAAGTTGATATGAAAAAAGAAATCGGTACGGTAGTGGGAGTGGGCAGAGCTTTTCAAGAATTGGGAAATATGAGAAGCGGCGCGGTGTCCGATATTGCGGGTGTCATAAAAACTTCTCAGAAAGCCATAGATATTGCGAGAGAAAGTTCCGGAATAAAAAAAGCCGAAAGTGCCATAGTGGGAATCGCGGGGGAATTAGTCAAGGGAACAACAACCACGGTTCATTACGAGAGAATAAAACCGGAAATTAAAATAGACTTACCCGAACTGAAGAATATTATACAGAAGGTTCAGTTAAAAGCTTATGAGAGAATTCAACATCAGTTGTCTTGGGAAACAGGACAGAATGATATTGAAATTAAGCTGATAAACGCCGCCATTACGGATGTAAAAATTGACGGATACCAAGTGAGTAATCCTTTGGGATTTCAGGGAAGAGATGTTTCCATAAGCGTTTTTAACGCTTATGCTCCTATGATCCATTTGGGAGCGCTTCAAACTATTGCCAATAAACTTAAGATTAATTTAATAAGCATTGTAGCGGAACCTTACGCTGTGGCCCGCTCCATTGGGTATGAGGGAGAATTTGATTTTAATGCGATTTTTATTGACATAGGAGGAGGAACTACAGATATCGCCGTAGTAAGAAATGGCGGTTTGGAAGGAACGCGAATGTTTGCTTTGGGAGGAAGAGCTTTCAGTAAAAGGTTGTCTCAAAAATTCAATATCAGTTTCAAAGAAGCGGAAAGTCTGAAAATAAAATATTCGGAGGGACGGTTGAGTCCGGAAGCAAGTTATAGGGTAGAGAAAGAGCTGGATGAAGATTGTCAAGTATGGCTGGGCGGAGTGGAAATATCTTTATCGGAATTCAACAAAAATAATTCTTTACCTTCCAAGGTGCTTTTGTGCGGAGGAGGATCAGCTATGCCCGGAATTAAAAAGGTGCTAAGCTCTCCAGAATGGATTGGGCGCTTACCTTTTTCGGTTAAAAATCTGGATATCAATTTTCTCCAACCCAGAGATGTGGCAAGAATGAAAGACGAAACGGGAGAATTAACCAACCCACAAGACGTTACTCCTCTGGGATTGGCCAATCTGGTTTTGGATATGGCCAGCGAAGAAAGAGTGATGGCGGGAATTTTAAGAAGAGCTATGCAAAATATTTAGTTGGATGGAACTTCATTTTAAGACTTTGAGATAAGCTACAAAAAGGAGATTTCTTATATATAATCATTTAAAATCAAAAAATATGCACCAAACATTTTATATCGGACCGGACGAAGAAATAATTTCCGTAATCAGTAAAATCAAAGAATCTTCTTTGGCGGAAAATATTTTAGTTATTCCGCCCGGAGCTTTAATTTTACAGAGCATCGTTAATTTAAGGTTGTTAAAAAAAGAGGCGGAAAAAATGGGCAAGCAAATAATGATTGTGACTCAAGACGAGCGAAGCCGGAGTCTTATTGAAAAAGCTGGCATTCTAGCTCAGCCGTCTTTAGATGAAGCAGATAAGAAAGCGAACATTTCGGAATCGGAAAAGTCGGTCAACGTGGCTGAAATTGGGACAAAAGATTTTTTTAACGAAAATGCATTAGCCGATAAAAATACCGAAGAACAACCGGAAAATCGCCGGGAAGAATTAACCGAGGAAAAGAAAACCGACTTGAATTACAATAAGCCCTCTGAAGAAAAAAAAGATTTTCAGAAAAACGCCGATTTCAAAAGCGTTTCAGCGCAAAAAGCGGAGGAGGGAAAGTTTCAAATAGAAAATTCTGTTGCACCCAATCAACCCCTTCCGGTTTCGCGACCCCAATTTTCTGAATCCAAGGGAGATACTTCGGATATTTTAGTTAAGAAAAAGGAGAATGGATATTCTCAGCCGTTGAATACTTACGAGCAAAACACGGGAAAAAATTTTGATTCCCATAAGGAAAAAGAGATAGAGAAACTTTTCGGAGCGGAGATAGAAAAGAATTCAGAAGAAGGTGATTTGCATAAAGAAAACAAGGAAGAGGAAGAACCTGGTTTGGTTTCCGGAAAAATTAAAAAATTATCACTAACCTTCTTGACAGTCTGTTTTTTGGTAATATTGGCGCTGGGATTTTATCTGATTTTTCCCAAGGCGAGTGTTGACGCTTTAATCAAAACTGACCAAAAAAAGAATAATCTTGTTGTGGAGGGAGATAAAAACGCTCTAGCTTACGACGCGGAGAAAAAAATAATTCCGGCCATCATGGTTGAAAAAGAGGACAGCCTATCTCTTTCTTTTGAAGCTACCGGAAAAGGTGAATCTTCTGATCAGAAAGCGAGAGGACTAATCACTGTTTATAATGAATACGGTAAAAATTCTCAGCCATTGGTGGCAACCACCCGCTTTCTGACTCCGGAGGGAAAACTTTTCCGACTGGTTAAGGGCGTGACGGTTCCGGGAATAACGGAAGTGGATGGAAAAACTGAACCGGGAGCTATTGAAGCGGAAGTTGTCGCAGACGGATCCGGAAAGGAATATAATATAGGACCCAGTGATTTTTCTATCCCCGGATTTGAAGGTAGTCCCAAGTACGATAAATTTTATGCTCGCTCTTCCGACTCCATGATGGGCGGAGGCTCGGAGGAAAGCGGAATAGTCGTGGTTTCACAAGAAGATATTGATTCAGCCAAGAAAAAGCTGGAGAGCACACTTGAAAACAAAATAAAAGAAAGTATTAAAAATGAAGCGGGAAGCGACAAGGTTATTCTGGATGATGCCGTTGAAAGAAATGTTTCCGAATCCGGATCTTCCGTTGAAAAAGGCGTAGCAACTAAAAGTTTTGATTATCAAGCCAAAATGAAAATAAAAGCCATAGTATTTTCTCAAGAAGATCTTTTAAAAATAATGGAAAGTGATTTTAAAGATAAAAGAGAAAAAGGGGGATTAGTTTCAAACATGGAAAAAGAAGGCGTAGCGATGAAGATTTCCGGTCTGGAAATTGAATACGGAAACGCGGAGGCGGATTTTGAGGAAGGAAAAATAATCATTAAAGCTGCCGGAATAGCTACTTTAGAGCCTGTAATTGACGCAGATAATTTGAAGAAAGAATTATTGGGGAAAAATGACTTGGAAGTAAAAGAAATTTTAGGAAAATATCCTCAAGTTGACAAGGTGGAAATTGAATATTGGCCTAAATTTTTCTCCAGAGAAATTCCGCGATTTGAAAAGAGGGTTGAATTAAAGACCGGATTGATTTATGATGAATTATAAAAATCCTGTTGCTTTATTTATATTCTTATCTGTCCGGAAAAATTTCAGAAAAACAAGAAAGGAATAACGGGAAAATGTTAACAGCATTGACAGAATTTACAGGTTGGCAAATAAAGTTTTAGGCGGAAAATTTAAACACAAAAATAAACACAAAAATAATTTTAAAAAAGCGCTTAAAAGCTGGTTTGGCGTTTTTTTGTTTTGTTTTTTCAAAAAGGAATTTATTTTGGGCTTTTTTTGACGTTGTGAAAAAACTAGGATAATATAGTAAAGATAAAAGTCATTTTAAATGTCCCCCTTTGAGTTCTAATCTCTGGACTTTTAGTCCATAACTT
>JAGYNK010000023.1 GCA_018400055.1 Candidatus Moraniibacteriota bacterium | reverse complement strand
CGTGATTTTAGTGGTGGATGATGATGAAGATATGAGGAAAATTTTAGTGAAATTCCTTTTGGAGAAGCAGGGGGGTCATGATATTGTAATGTGCGAAGACGGTCAATCAGCTTGGTACAAGATCACGAAAGAATGTGGCTGGAAAACAGATCTGGTTATCACAGATCTGGAAATGCCCAGGATGAATGGGCAGGAACTTACTAAGAAAGTTAAAAAAATTTATCCGGGAATTAAGATTATAATGATTTCCGGAATAGGGGAAACATTGTCCAGCTTAGCCAAAGAGGCTGGGGCTGATGCGTTTTTAAAAAAGCCATTCAAGCTGGAACAATTAAGAATGGTTGCCCAAGAACTATTATGAGGTTTTTTCTTACTCGAGATTATAGTAGCCCAGACTTCAATGTTTGGGCTTTTTTTATTTCATTCCTCTCCATATTTTTTTCACAATCTTATATAGTCTTAGTAATATATTTTTAGGTACCATTTTGTTGCGGTCGCAACAAAATGGTACCTATTTTTTGTACGTATAATTTATAATTGTATCCGTGATTATTTCTTATTCTTTTTATTTTGCAGATTGAAAGAATAAGAAAAATAAGTTTCTGGCTTATATGAAAAAACAGATATTTTATAATAATGTTATTGGTTGCAAGTTGAATTATTTAAATAATGATTCAATATGCAAGATTAAATTGGCGGAAAGAATTAATTATAGTCAGTGTTTTTTATAAAATCATAAAAACCCGGAATTTAATATTCGGGTTTTTTTATGGCACGAATTACCATATTATGTAATTACATAATATGGTAATTTATTTTTTGTTGTAGCTGATGGCGATATGATAGCATCTATTTTTTGTGCGTAATTACGAACGTAATTACGGATGCAATTGATAGTTTTAAAATGTCTTAAAAACAAAAATATTTAGAAAACAAATCCCGCCATATTTATGGCGGGATTTGCTATTGAAATTGTAGTAAAAATTGTAATAAATATAAAGAACAGTAGAATTTATGTATTTGTTTTTGAATTACTGAGATTCCAGGTCCAGATTTTATGACAGTGACGGAACCATAACGGCGTATTTGTGAAGATTTTTAATCTGGGCGTCATTAAGCTTTTTAGATTCATCAATAGCTTCCCTGACTAAATCTTTGGAAAATTCTACCGTTGTTCCAGTGAAAACTCTATCATTGAAGTTTACTTTCTTGCGAAGATAGTCTTCTATGTAAATTTTGTGCTCCGCTTTCAGTTCAGAGTCCGCATTCTTTTCCAGGTAATCAGAAAGCGCTCGGCGGGCTAAGTGGGTAACGCCTTCTCCTTTTTGGGCGCTCTCAATAAAAGATTTTTCCGTTTCTTTGCTGGTAGCCACAGAGGTAACTTGCTCTTTTTCTGTTTCAACTTTTTCTTTCTTAACGGCTGGCTCTTCTTTTTCCACTTCAATTATTTCTTCATCAGTTGTTTCTTCTTCATCTTCATCAATAATTATTTCTTCAGCTTCTTCCGATGTTTCAATTTCCCCGTTTTCCATAAGCTCCTCATCTTCCATTAATTGCTCCATTTCCCCAGCTTCCATATCAGCAAGTTGCTCAGGAGCTTCGGATCTCTTGGAATAAGAATAAATTCCGCCGGCGATAACAACCACTATGATAACGCTGATGATAATGCGGAGATTATCTTGAAGCCATTTTTGGATAGAGCCTGTCATATCATCTTTATTTTCGTTTAAATCTTCTTCCATTTATTGTCACCTTCCTTTCTAGACCTCGCTTTTTTATAAACGAGATTTTTTAATTATTAAAGGACTGCTTTCGTTGAAGCTTACCCATATTCTATGATTTTACCGCGACCCCTTTTAAGCGTCAACTAGACAATAACCTAATTTTTTGGTGTAATGCCGATTTCGCATGTTCTCCATTTTCCGGACAAATCTCGGCTGAATTTTATTTTTGATTGGGGAAAATAATTTTCAATTAATTTAGCAAGTCTGTTTTTCTGTTCCGGACTGAATTCTAAGAATAGAGTAATCGGTAATCGGTAATTGGTAATTAAGAAATTAATTTGTCCAAACAAATTTTTATAATGTCCCAATCCTTTCTCGGAACTATATAAAGCATTTTTAGGTTCGTATTTTTTTACATCGGCGGGAGTGGAAGCATAAATTTTCTTTGAAAGATAAGGAAGGTTGGCAGTAATTTGAATTTTGAATTTTGAATTTTGAATTTTTAATTTTTCTTTTTTAATAGTTTTTGTTAATGGTTCCAGTAAATCGCCTTGCAGAAATTTTATTTTTTTATCCACTTTGTGAATTTTAGCGTTTTTTCGGGCGAGAAGCAGAACCTTTGAAGAGATATCAGAAGCTAGTAATTGGTAATTAGTAATTGGTAATTTAGATTTTTTTAACCATTTTGCCATTGAAATGATAATATTGCCGGATCCTGTGCCAATGTCCGCGATTATTATTTTTTCATTTCTCTGAATTGCGGATGACAAATTTTTCATTGCAAGTTCTACGATCTGTTCCGTTTCCGGACGGGGGATTAAAACATTTTTATTAACTTTGAAGTCCAGCCCGTAAAATTCTTTATGTCCGGTGATGTAAGCCAGCGGCTCTTTTTTTAGGCGCCGACAAATTAATTTATTGATCACTGTTCCCCGATCACTGTTCACTGAGAATTTTGGATGTGTTAAGATAAATTCTTTAGGCTTTTTAATGACATAAGAAATTAAAATCTCCAAATCGGATGGAGATATTTTGGAAAAATATTTTTGCTGAATGTTTTTAATGGTAGGCATAGTAATTTTCTAAAAAATAATTGCTAGAAAATAGTTACAAAAAAAACAAAGCTACTTTTACAAACGGTCGCATAAAGAAGTAGATTTTAAGTATTATTATTTATATACGCAATCGCAGTATAAACACTAAATTGAAAAACAATAAGTTAAGAAATGGAAATTTTCAACTTTATTTCTTCATCTTGAAGTGCTTTAATAATGTTTTCCATATTTCCATTTAAAATATTTTCCAATCCGCTCCATGATTTTTTTATGCGGTGGTCGGTAATACGGTCTTGAGGGAAATTGTAAGTTCTGATTTTTTCGCTACGATCTCCTGTGCCAATTTGTCCGCGTCTTGTATCACCAATTTCTTTAGCTTTTTCTTCCTCTTTTGCTTGAACAAGGCGGGAGCGAAGCACTTTCATAGCTTGTTCTCTGTTTTTTAGTTGGGATTTTCCGTCTTGGCAGGACACAACTACGCCAGTCGGAAGATGGGTTATTCTTACAGCACTATTAGTAGTATTAACGGATTGCCCGCCTGGTCCGGAAGAGGCAAAAGTGTCAATGCGGATATCTTTGTCGTCAATTTTAAATTCTGCTTCTTCCGTTTGGGGAAGCACGGCTACCGTAGCGGTAGAAGTGTGAATTCTTCCTGATTTTTCCGTTTCGGGAATTCTTTGCACCCGATGCACGCCGGATTCGTATTTTATTTTTTGATAAACGGGAAATTCGGCAGACAGACTGTTTATTTCAAAAATAATTTCCTTAAAGCCTCCAATTCCGATGCGGTGAGAGTTGAGAATGGAAACCTTCCATTTATTTTTTTCGGCATATTTGGAATACATTCTGAAAAGATCGGTGGCAAAAAGGGCTGATTCGTCTCCTCCGGCTCCGGCTCTGATTTCCATAATTACATTCTTTGAATCGTTCGGGTCTTTGGTAATAAGCGCTAACTCCAAATCTTTTTCCAGTTTTTCTTTTTGGGCTGAGAGTTTCATGTTTTCATCCATAGCCATTTGTTTTATTTCAGAGTCTTTCTCTGTGTTGATTATTTGGGCGTTTTCTTTCATTTCATTCTCGGTTTTTTCCAACTTCTCAATAATTTTGATGATTTCCTCTAACTCAGCCTGTCTTTTTCCCAGCCGGGCCATTTTTTGGGTATTATTAATAAGCTCAGGGGAATTGAGTTGTTGGATTATTTTTGCGTATTCTTTTTTAATTTCTTCTATTGATTGCATATTTTTTAGTTTATATTTTTTCCACCGGCAAGTCAATTGCCTTTAGTTGCCAAATTAATTTAGCTGAATTATACTTAGAAAAGATGAATATTGAGAAAAAAAATAAAATCAGATTCGGATTGGTAATGGTCTTGGCTTTGACGGTAGGGCTGGTTTCTTATCCTCAAGCGGTAAAGTTTATCCCGCCGGTTTATGATGCGTTGAATCAGCTAAAAATAAATTTGGGCTTAGACTTGCAGGGCGGGATACACTTGGAGTATAAAGCGGACGTTTCCAATGTTGAGGGAGATAAAGTAGGCGATGCTTTGCAAGCGGCACAAGACGTTATTGAAAGGCGAGTGAACGCTTTTGGCGTAGGAGAACCATTGGTGCAGACGGCTTTGTCCGGTGGAGAACATCGTATTATTGTGGAACTTCCGGGTATAAAAGACATAGAAGAGGCCAAGAAGACCATAAAAGAAACTCCTTTTTTAGAATTTAAAGAAGAGAAAAACGAAGAGGAAATGAAAGAGTCGGAAAAAATACTGGAGCCGATGAATGAGCAATCAAAAAAGCAAGCGGAGAAAGTTTTGGAAAAGGCTAAGAGCGGAGAAAATTTTGAAGAGTTAGCCAAGGAATACAGTCAAGATCCCGGGAGCCGGGAAGAGGGAGGCGATCTGGGCTTTGTTAAAAAAGGAATTTTCGTGCCGGAATTTGACAAGGTTTTATTTGAGGGTGGTTTGAAGGACGGAGAAATTTATCCGGATTTGGTGGAAACGCAATATGGTTGGCACATAATTAAAAAGATTGAAGAAAGGATGAGCGAGCCGGAAGAAGAGAAAGAACAATCCTCTTCAGAGGGTAACGGGGGACTAGAGGTTCATGCCCGACATATACTTTTTTCCAAGAGCAGTGTGGAGATGTTTCCGGAATTAAAATATAAATCTACTGATCTTACGGGAAAAAATTTAGAAAGCGCCAGCGTAGTTTTTCGCGATCAGGGATTGAGCGAACCGCAGGTGTCGCTTAAGTTTGACGGGGAAGGAGCTAAACTTTTTGCGGATATCACCAAAAGAAATTTAGGCAATCCGGTGGCGATTTATTTGGATAACGAGGTGATTAGTGCGCCGACGGTGCAGTCTGAAATAACTAATGGAGAGGCGGTTATTACCGGGGATTTTGATTTGGAGGAGGCTAAAAAATTAGCCGGTCGTCTTAATGAAGGCGCGTTGCCGGTTCCCATAACCTTGATTTCACAACAAAGCATTGAAGCGTCGTTGGGGATGGAATCTCTTCAGGAAAGTTTGAAAGCCGGAGCGGCGGGAATTGTGTTAGTGATGATTTTTATGTTGGCTTATTATAGATTTCTCGGTCTGGTTTCTGCCTTGGCTCTTATAATTTACACCGGTCTAATGGTTTCCATTTTTAAATTGTCCGGCTTTTTGTCTCCTTGGCCGATTACTTTAACTTTATCGGGAATTGCCGGATTTATTTTGTCGCTGGGTATGGCGGTAGACGCCAATATTTTGATTTTTGAAAGAACTAAAGAAGAATTAAAACGAGGACGCAATTTAAGTAGTGCTATAGAGGAAGGTTTTCGTCGGGCTTGGCCCAGCATTCGGGACGGTAATTTTTCTACCATTATAACCTCAATGATTTTAATTTGGTTGGGAACAGGATTTGTTAAAGGCTTCGCGGTTATTTTGGTTATCGGTGTTTTAATGTCGATGTTTACGGCCATTGTTTTGGTAAAAATTATTTTGAGATTCATAGTGGGAGAGTGGCTGGAAAAGAGAAAATGGCTGATTAGTGGTTTGCGAATTAAAGATGAATAAGGGAATTTTTTCTGTCATTCCCGACTTGATCGGGAATCTATGATGAAATCGCTAGTCTTAGAAATTATTCTGGATTCCCGCCTGCGCGGGAATGACATATAAAATGACATATAATACGAACTATATGCTACAGATAATAGATAAAAGAAAATATACCTATATTGCTTCAGCCGCACTGGTCGTTTTGAGTGTGACGATTATTTTTGTTTGGGGTTTGAGATTAGGGATTGATTTTAAGGGAGGCACTTTAATGGAAATTCAATTTACCGAGGAAATTCCGACGGCGCAGGAAATCCGGGATAAGTTAAGCGCGATTGGATTAAACGGTTTAACGGTTCAGCTTTCTGAAAATAATACGGCCATTTTGCGCTATATGGCTTCTGATGAAGAATTAAATGAAAAAGTGGTGGCAAGCTTGATGGAATTTGACGCGGATGCGGAGCAATTGAGAGTTGATTTTATCGGCGCATCAATTTCAAATCAGATAAAAAGGAATGCCATAATGGCCATAATATTTTCCGTTATAGCCATTGCTTTGTATATCGCTTGGGCGTTTAGAAAAGTTTCCTATAAGATTCCTTCTTGGCAGTATGGTTTAGGAGCCGTGATTGCTCTAACTCATGATATTGTAATTACTTTGGGAATTTTTGTTGTCTTGGGGCGTTTTTGGGAGATAGAGATAGGCATTCCTTTTGTGGCGGCTTTGCTTACCATTTTGGGGTATTCCGTGAATGACACTATTGTGGTGTATGACAGAATTCGGGAAAATATTCTTTATGCTAGAGACAAAGAAAATTTTGAGGAGTTGGTCAATAAATCGCTTAATGAAACTCTGGCCAGGTCAATTAATACTTCCTTCACGGTAATAATCGTTCTCTTGGCTATAATATTTTTTGGAGGGGAAACTATTAAATTTTTCTCTCTGGCGCTTTTGGCGGGGATTTCCCTTGGAACTTATTCGTCTATTTATATAGCTTCGGCTTTATTGGTGAGCAGTTATAATTATAAAATTGGCAAAAAATAATTTCTATTGGTATGATTAAAATATGAATAAAGATTTAGAAAGTAAAATTGATGAAATTCTGGAACGAGGGGTAAGCGAGGTTATTGACAAGGACAACCTGAAAAAGAAGCTTCTTTCCGGAAAAAAACTAAAGGTGAAATTCGGAATGGATCCAACAAGTCCCAATTTGCATATTGGAAGGGCCGTCTTGCTTTTAAAACTGAAAGATTTTCAGGACTTGGGACATCAAATTATTCTTTTGGTCGGGAACGCTACCGGAGTTATCGGTGATACTTCAGATAAGGATTCGGAACGTCCCATGTTAAGCGATGAAGTCGTTAAAAAAAATATGAAAGCTTATGTGGAACAGGCGGGAAAAATTTTAAATACGGAAAAAATCAAGGTTGTTTATAACGCAGACTGGCTCAATGAATTGGGCTATCAGGATATCGGGAAACACGCCGAGTGCTTTTCATTGCATGAATTTATTTCCCGGGAAAATATTAAAAAAAGATTGGATGAAGGCAAAAGAGTTTCCTTGCGGGAAGTTTTATATCCGTTGATGCAGGGATATGACAGCGTTAAGCTTGAAGCCGATGTAGAATTAGGAGGAAACGATCAGCGGTTTAATTTACTGGCAGGAAGAACCTTGCAGGAAAAATTCGGACAATCCCCGCAGGATGTTTTAATGATGAATATTATTTCCGGAACGGACGGAAAGAAAATGAGTTCCAGTTGGGGAAATACGATAAATATTTTAGACGAACCCCATGATATGTTTGGCAAGGTTATGAGTATTCCAGATACTTTAATTAAGGAATATATGTTGCACTGCACGAGAATTTCAAAAAACGAGATTGAAGAGCTGATGAATTTAGAAAATCCCCGCGATGCGAAAATTAAATTAGCTGAAGAGATTGTGAAAATTTATCATGGTGAAAAAGCGGCGAAGAAAGCCAAGGAATATTTTGTCAGCACTTTTTCTAAAAAGAAGATTCCGGAAGATGTTAGGGTGGTGCCTAGTAAAGCGCCTGAAATACTAATTGTTGATTATATGTTGGAAGCTGGTGTAGCTGAAAGCAAATCTGACGCGCGTAGAAAAGTTGAACAGGGTGGAGTTTCTATTGATGGTAAAAAAATTACGGATACGAATAAAATTTTAGATAAATCATTTTCTGGTAAAGTTATTAAAGTCGGCAAGAAAGATTTTGTGAAGATAGTTTTTAAGGATTGAATTTTTGATTTTAATCTATATTTTAATCTATATTTAAATATAGATTAAAATTTGGAAGTTTTGTGTGGGAAAATTATAGTTTTTTGATAAAATAAAAAAAGCCGTGGGTTAATGCCACACGGCCTCGTATTAATGCACAGTATTAAGCTAAGCAATTTATTTTTTTTTATGATGTCTTGCTTGCGTTTTTTATAGT
This sequence comes from Candidatus Moraniibacteriota bacterium, assembly GCA_018400055.1. Taxonomy (GTDB): domain Bacteria; phylum Patescibacteriota; class Minisyncoccia; order Moranbacterales; family UBA9337; genus M55B143. The sequence goes on along the minus strand of JAGYNK010000023.1, from coordinate 365 downwards.
ATCTCAGCAATGATTGGTCATGGCTGAACTCTCTAAGTCTCGCTTCATGCCTATCTGTCTCGTTTGCAGAATTTTTGTCAAGAGCTTCTATATGAATATTGTCGATAGATTCTCTCCTTTCTTTCAATTCTCTGCCTATTTCCTTAATCTGATAATTGGCGAAACTCAGCTCACTTAATAGTGATTTTAATCTATATTGCTTGTTAAAAAAAAGCTGGAGGTAATGACTTAATTTTTTCATAACATATCTCCCTATTCTGTTAATTAATTTTTGATAAAAAACTTTCCATTGACTGACATATAATACTAGCATATTTAAATGTCCCCCTTTGAGTTCTAATCTCTGGACTTTTAGTCCATAACTT
>JAGYNK010000022.1 GCA_018400055.1 Candidatus Moraniibacteriota bacterium | reverse complement strand
ATTCCAATTATTGAATAAAGCGACATTTTCTTGGCCATTTCTATTCGCTTTTCATTTCCGCTAGCTGTCAAATAAATTATTCCTGCCACTATTAAACTAATTATAGCAATAATTCCAAAAACTGACAATAGAAAATCCAAAGCGTTCAGAGCCACGCCGGACAGCTTGGGAGCCTCCGAAATAACTCCGGCTTGAGCTATATTAATCAATTCCATAAATTATCAAGGGCTTAAATTTAATGAGGATAAAAGCAACAATATTCGCCACTGGGACAATTTTCTCCGCCTCCAACAAAAGTGGCATTCACAGGACAACGATTATACCAAACACCGTCATAGCAAAAACCTATATTATTAGTGCCGCATTCTCCGGTATAAGTAACTGCTCCGCCACCCGAACTTGAGCCTGAGCTTGAATTTGTTTCTCCACCGTTCATCTGCCCACTCGCTCCTAAATCCGAACTCGTATCGCAATTAAACTCGTTCCATCTGACTACTCCGATTCCCAAATCCGACTTTTTACTTAAAAGTATCATGGAATAATTTACAATCAGCCAAGCGCCTAAAACTATGGCAAATCCCGCCAATGTGTGCTTAATAAGATTTTTGGCCGTTTCCATCATTTTTTCATTCCCGGCTGAAATCATATACATAATTCCCGCCAGCACCAAAGAAGCTATGGCCACAAAAGTTAAAATTTTAAAGCCCCAATCAATAATCCGGTGAATACCTATGAATAAATGACACAAGGTACAGGGTTGCATTTCTTCAGCCGTTCCGGAATTTCTCCCGCAAGGAACAATACCGGCCGCATCCGCTTCCAAAGAATTTATGGAAAACATAAAACAGCTCGCCAAAAACAGTATTAAAAAAAAGGCTGCCAAATTTATTTTTTTAAATGAAACCATCTATTTCCTAAAAAATTGATTAATTCTAGATTCCGCCGTCTTTAAAGCCTGAGAAACGCTGGCGCTTCCTTGGTTAACCGAATCAATCGCCTCGGCTAAAATTGTTTCCACCGCATTTGAATCCGGTTGATACCAACTTTTAGCGATTAAATTTCCACTGGCAAATGGGCTTAAAAAGGGATCGTTTTTCTGCTCCTCTATTAAATCTCTTCTGGCCGCCGGCTTATCGGTTTTTTCCAAATAATTTTTAGCCGGATCAAAACTGGTGGGAATTTCTTTGGATTTCCCACTCGCGGCATGAATTAACTTGAAACTACCGTTATTTTTAGTGGTTAGAAATTTCAAAAACTGCCAAGCTTCATGCACTCGCATTTCATTGTTAACCGAAATCAATTCGGGACTGTTTGTATTTTCCAAATTTTTATTCTTGGCCACGGCAAAACCCCAATAATTGGCGTAATTTACCGGATAATCTTTGGATATTTGAGGTATCGGCGCCACACCGAAATTAAGTTTCGCATTCTTGCTTTTAATCGTTTGATAATGCCAAGAATAATTAAGCATCATAGCCGCCGTTCCTTCATAAAAAGCATCAATGGAATAATGCATATTTTTATTCCACATATAAGCTCCCGAACCTATTCTGGAAAATTGCGTATAAAATTCCAAAGCGTTTTCACTTCCTTTTCCAAAGTTTACTTGGCTTTTTTTATCATTTATAACGCTGTCTCCACCCTGAAACATAAGCAATCCGAGAATATCAGTTGACCGGTTGACATTGTAAGCTGTTCCCAGAGCGGCTCCCGACTGGACAATTTCTCCCGCTTCGCCCATCTTGGTAAGATTTCTGGCTTCCTCAATAAATCCATCCCAGTTATCAGGCGGAGAAACAATTCCTTTGGAATTAAAAAGATCCTTATTATAATAAAGCGCCAAAGAATCAACACTAAGCGGCACCGCGTAAATTCCTTCTTCATCCATAAAATCATTAGCCGCCACATCCACAAAGTTATCTCTAAACTCCTTTTCTCCCAAAACAGAAGTGGGAGCGGGCAATATCTTATCTTTAAAATAAGGCAACCAAGTATTATGGATTAAAAATATATCCGGACATTGACCGGAAGCCATAGCGTCCAGCAAGTCCTCTTTGTAATTTTCCGCCGTAAATTTTTTATATTCAATATTTCCCACAAAAGGGTTAAGGCTCTTATAATTTTTAATGATCTCGCTGTAAGTGGAACCGCTATCATCAAAAATCCCCCATATTTCCAAATCCACCTTGTAATTTGAAGATTTTTCTTTAGAGCATCCGGACAAAAAAAACAAAGGAAGCGCTAGGGAAATAGTTAAAATTAAACTGATTGTGATTTTTATTTTTGCCATTTTTATCTATTATTTTTTTCTATCTCTTAAAAAGTTTTTACTTTTTTTATTACTCGCATATTCATACTAAATTAGCAACTTTCATAAATTACAAGTCATTGCGAGCGAAGCGAAGCAATCCTAGAATTATACACTAAGAGTTAAATTTCGGGATTGCTTCGTCATTTCGCTTCGCTTTATTCCTCGCAATGACAGCAATGCCCTTGTTTTTTAATTTAAGATAATTCGTAAAAAACACGTCATTTCTCCGCTACTATTACATAATGAAAATCTCCAGCGGGAATTTTTTTCTTTATCAAAAAATTTTGCTCTTTAACCAGCTCCTCCATTTTTTCACAAGAGATTCTTTTGTTTTTTTCCGGACCCACTAAAAAATTTTTATCATTCCATTCCATGATTAAGATTTTTCCTCTCGGCTTTAGCACCCGATAGGCCTCCTTAAAAATAGTTTCTTTTTTTTCGTTTTGAAAAAGAACGTCTTTCATAATAACCCAATCCAGGCTTTCTTTTTCCAATCCGGAACCTTCTTCGTTTTCTAAATTAACTCTTTTAGTTAAGATATTGGAAAGACCTAAAATTTTTGCTTGGCTTTCAACGGATTCCAACGCTTGAGCTAAAACATCCAAACAATAAATTCTTCCCTCGCTCCCGATCTTCTGAGCGAAAGGAATGGAAAAGTAACCCGAACCGCAACCAAAATCAGCCACGTAATTTCCTTCTTCCAAATCTAATTGGCCTATAATCTCATTGGGGTTTATAAACTTCGCTTCCGCTTCAATTCCCTCCTCCGTCTTTTCCTCCGGATTATTTATTTGTTTATCATTGGCGTTTTGCATACTTATATTTTACAATAAAATTTAAAAATGGCAAAATAGTAACGGACCGTCCAATATAAAAACAAGCAAGTTAAATCAACCAACTATAAACATCCTCTGAAATTAGTGCATTAAGAAGTATATCTTAAAGAATCCGATTCTAGAAGAAGAGAAAAAATTTTAAAAAACTACCGAGGGTAAAAGATTCTTAAAAATGCAACTGAGAGATTTAATGAAAGAAGTTAAACGGAGAAATGGCCGAGTATAAGTTTAAATGAAGCGGTCCCGCCCCGCAGAAAAGCGGAGGGTTGGCAGAGTGGCCTAACGCGCCGCACTCGAAATGCGGTTGGGGAGAAATCCCCTCACAGGTTCGACTCCTGTACCCTCCGCTTTCTTACGGGGTCAAGAAAAAGCTGTAAGGCAGCAATGTCTTCCGGAGTTCAAATCCCTGTCTCTTCGCCAATTTTCACCTTAAATTCTCCTAACAGCTATTTGACATAAAAAACAAACTCTGCTAATTTATAGGACTGC
>JAGYNK010000021.1 GCA_018400055.1 Candidatus Moraniibacteriota bacterium | reverse complement strand
CTTTTAGTCCCAGTTAACCTATGGACTTTCAGTCCATAGTCGTTGAGTTTTAAAAAGCTAAATCTTTTTGTATACTTTAAAAAAATATTGTTTCAATATTAAAATATACCATATATTGTATATTACGAGGTAATTATACAACAAGACAAAAAACACTGCCAGCCTGAGTTATCCACAGGCCATGCTTAAATAAAGCTACTCTTTTTCTCCTTTTCACGGTTTTGTGAATTTCCCTATTAAAATTGATGTGATCTTAAAAAAATCAAACAAGCGATTTGAAAATAGAGGCATCTATAGATGCCTCTATAGATGCCTCTAAAAAATTCATCCTTCGCCGATATTTCACTCCTACGCAATCGTGTACAAATAGAACATTTATATGACTCTCCAAATATCCTGCCCATCATTAAACGCCAAGAAATAAAAAATTCCGACTCTAAATCGCCGAAGCTAATGCTAAATACCTTGAATTACGAAATTGCCTTTTTGTCATCCCGAACTTGCCTGTCTGTTCGGTAGGCAGGTTTCGGGATCCCGTAGCTTAAGGAAAAGATCCTGAAATAGATTCAGGACAACAGTTTAATTTTAGTGTTTCGTAATTTAAAGTGAATATAAAAAAGCGAGTTTCGAGAGCTCGCTTTTTTAAATATCAAAAAGGTTGTAAGAAATTTGTATGATTATTTTTTCATCTTCTTCCTAATGAATGCCGGAATTTCCAATTCATCCTCATCTTCCGCCTCATCCATACTTTTTCCCGAATAACTTTTAGGCTGTATTTTCTCTTCCACTATCATATTGGATTCTATCTTCTTGGAAGGAAAAGCCATTCCACTTTTAGCCTCTTCCCCATAGCCGGATTCGCTTTTTTGAGAGAATTTTCTAGATATCTTATCCGCGGGAGCTTCTTTGACATTTTCCGCATCAAACCCGGTCGCTACAACGGTAATATGAATGTCTCCTTTTTTTACCTGTTCATCGGATACAGCTCCAAAAATAACCTTGGCGTTAGGATCAATATTCTCGGTTATAATATTAGCCGCTTCGTTAATTTCAAGCATAGTTAAATCAGAAGAACCGGAAACATTAAATAACACTCCTTTGGCACCATCAATGGAAAGCTCCAGTAAGGGACTGTTAATAGCCGCTTTAGCCGCTTCTTCCGCCCTGTTTTCACCACTGGAAATTCCAATCCCCATAAGAGCGCTACCGCTATTCTCCATAATAGCTTTCACATCGGCGAAATCAACATTCACAATGCCCGGTTTGGTAATTAAATCGGAAATGCCTTGGACCCCCTGCCTCAAAACATCATCCACTATTTTAAAAGCGTTTATAAGAGAAGTTTTCCTGTCAATAATGGAAAGTAATTTATCATTCGGAATAGTAATAAGCGTATCCACCCTGTCTTTCAAATTTTCCAAACCTTCTTCGGCGATAGCTCTTCTTTGAGCTCCTTCAAAAGCAAAAGGTTTGGTTACTACCGCCACCGTTAAAGCGCCCAAGTCCTTAGCCGTTTCCGCCACTATGGAAGCAGCGCCTGTTCCCGTTCCTCCTCCCATACCGCAAGTTACAAAAACCATGTCAGCGCCTTTAAGCACATCTTGAATTTCATCTCTATTTTCTTCCGCCGCTTGGCGTCCGATTTCCGGATTCATTCCCGCTCCCAGACCTTTAGTCAGGTTCTTTCCAATATGAATCTTTTCTTCCGCGTTGGAATGATGCAGAGCTTGAGAATCAGTATTAATCGCCACAAACTCCACTCCTTTTATATTGGAATCTATCATCCTGCCAATCACACTTCCTCCGGAACCACCCACTCCCACTACTTTGATTTTTGCAAAAGTCTCTAAGTTTGGTTTTATTTCCGCCATAATATTTTTTATTACACCTTTTTATTTTCAAAGGTTTTCCATTTAAAAAAGAATAATTTTAATCTTATTACATTAATATGCTAATTTATCATATCCGCGCGTATTATGTCAAGCAAGAAAAAAATAAAAAAATCATCTTCTGCCTAAGGCAAAAACTTTTCCACCCACTTCATGGTTTTTTCTTTCATGCTGCCTATATCCACCTTAAGCGCAGGAAAATTTCCTGTCTTCGCAAAATTCTGCTCTCTTTCCCATAAAATCAAACCGATAGCCGTAGCAAAAGAAGGATCATCCACTTTATCCATAATCCCTCCCAGTCTTACGGGAAAACCGATTTGAGCCGGAAGCCCAAGATTTTTTTTGGCAAATTCCACCGTTTGAGGAAGCTTGGCTCCTCCGCCAGCTATTACCGCTCCGGCTGGAAGAAGTCCCGCTTTTCCAATATTTTTCAACTCCTTGCCTACCAAACTGAATATTTCTTCCATTCTAGCTTCAATAATTTCCACTATATGCCGACGCAAAACAGAACCCTCTTCTTGGGAATCTATTCCGGACAAATCAATTTCTTCCTTTTTATCAACCTCTTCCGGAAAAACACTCCCGTATTTTAACTTTATTTTTTCCGCTGTTTCTATTGAGGTGCGAAGACCAATGGCAATATCATTCGTAATATGGCTAGCGCCCACAGGAATAACAGACACATGCACCAGTTCGCTTTCTTCAAAAACCGCTAAAGAAGTTGTCCCGCCCCCAATATCAATAAACACCACACCCAATTCTTTTTGTTTTTTGCTTAAAACCGCTTTAGCCGCCGCTAAAGGTCCCAATACCATATCATCAATTTTAACACCCGCTTGATAAACACACTTTGTTAAATTTTTTATATGACTGGAAGAACCTTCTATAATTAAAGTGTTTGACTCTAAACGCACGCCGTTCATTCCCAAGGGATCTCTTATTCCTTCCTGATCATCCAAACTGTAACTCTTGGGAATAATATGAATAATTTCTTTATTGGGAGGCATGGAGATAGCTTGCGCCGCTTCAATGGAACGGTTAACATCGTCTTCCGTCACTTCCCCGTCCGCCCGACCTACAGCTATCACTCCTTTGGAATTCTGAAGGCTTATTTCCGATCCTCCCACGCTCACCACTGTTATATCCTCAGGCATTTTCGCTGTTTTCTTCGCCTCTTCCAAAACATTATTTAAAGCCTCCGCCGCTTCTTCAATATCAATTATTGCTCCTCGCCTTATTCCGGCGGAAGCAACTGTTCCCGAACCTATTATGCGCAGGTCATCTTCCTCCAAGAAATCTTGTGCGATCACAGCATGCATATTTGACGATCCAACATCCAGACCTGCAATTATATTGCCTTTAGCCATAAAAGTCTAAAATTATTCCCCAAAATATTATAAAACAAAATTATGTTATTGGCAAAAACCGTAAGATTTTTTACAGCCAACTTTTCACCAAAAAATAATTAATAAAAACCAAAAAAATCGCGAAAATATGGCAGAAAAATAATTATTCCTATAATCACAGCCGCTAAAGAGGAGGTTAAAACAACTGCGGCCATCATATCTTTAATTAGGCGTGCGTACGGATGAATTCTGGGCTTCAAAATATCAACCACCCTTTCCAAGACCGTGTTTATGATTTCGGCCACCATCACCCACATTATTATCAAAACCAACACAACCGCTTCCCAATTTTTAACTTTGAAAATAAATATTAAAACCATTATCAAAAAAGCTATTGCCATTTCTATTCTAAAATTTCGCTCGCTCTTAACCATATACTTAAACCCCCGGCAAGCGCAAAGCAAACTTTTTCTAAAATTCCTCATTATTTTTTATTTTTCAACATTAAAAAACTAAAAGATAAGATTAATGCTTAAATCTTTAAAAGCGCACTTTATTCATAATTTCTTCTTATAGAATAACTCATTATCGCAATAAACACAACCGAAATATTTAAAAAGATATAACTATGACCCACGCTAATTTATCTCCCATAAAAAAATGGCTTACTTCTTACTCATTATCAGTATTCTTTTATTTTTCATTAACTTAAATTGTTATTTCTTGTTTTTCCATTTTGATTTTTGAGATTTGAGA
>JAGYNK010000020.1 GCA_018400055.1 Candidatus Moraniibacteriota bacterium | reverse complement strand
CTTTTAGTCCCAGTTAACCTATGGACTTTCAGTCCATAGTCGTTGAGTTTTGTCATCCTGAGCTTATTTCAGGATCTAACTCATATTATGTTATTTTAGATGCTGAAAAAATTTCAGTATGACATAGAAATAAATCTTGGCTGTTTAGCGCCATCAATGAAAATAACTTAAAATAAGTTCATAAAATAAAGAAATTCTTTAATTTTATTCCGGCTGGAAAAAATAAATTTAATTTAATCAATCTTTATGTTTAGAAAAATCAGGGAAATTCCCCGCAAAATTTCCAATAGTTTTTTCGGAAATCTTTCCAAGGATATTGGAATTGATTTGGGAACGGCGAATACTTTGGTTTATGTAAAAGACAAGGGAATTGTGATTAATGAACCTTCGGTGGTGGCGATTAACAAAAGAACCAATCAAGTTTTAGCTATCGGGAAAGAGGCCAAAAAAATGGTAGGAAAAACTCCCGGACATATCGTGGCGACGCGTCCTTTGGTTGACGGCGTCGTGAGCGATTTTGAAATAACTCAGCAGATGCTGAAATATTTTATTGAGAAAATCCATAAGGATTCCTTTTCCATTCTGCCGCGTCCCAGAGTGCTGATAGGAATTCCTTCCGGTGTTACGGAAGTGGAAAAAAGGGCGGTAATTGACGCGACAGTGAGTGCCGGAGCCCGAGAGGCTTATCTTATTGATGAACCTATGGCGGCGGCGATTGGCGCCAGACTTCCGGTCATTGACGCGGCGGGAAATATGGTGGTGGATATTGGCGGAGGAACTTCGGAAATAGCGGTCATTTCCTTGGGAGGAGTGGTAGCGTCCAGAAGTTTGCGGGTAGCCGGAGATGAAATGAATGAAGATATTATTCGCTATTGTCGGGATGAGTTTAATTTGTTGATTGGAGAAAAAACGGCTGAAGAAACCAAAATTCTCATCGGAAGCGCTTATGCTCAAAAAGGAATTTCGGAAATAACGGTGCGTGGTCGGGATTTGGTTAAGGGTCTTCCTAAAAAGGTGGTGGTGAGCGACGAACAAATTCGCGAGGCTCTTTCTCATTCCATCAGAATAATCATCAATAATATCAAAACTATCATAGAGGAAACTCCGCCGGAACTTTTGTCGGATATTATGCAGAGAGGCATAATTTTAGCCGGAGGAGGGAGCTTGGTTAAAGGATTGGACAAGCTGATTGCCAATCAAACGGGCATACCGGTAAGGATGATGGAAGATCCGTTGACAGCGGTGGTCAGAGGAACGGGTATTGTTTTAAATGACTTGGAAAATTTAAGAGATGTCTTAGTGGAAAATCAATACGAAAAACCGCTTAAATAAAGTATAACCTAACAGTCAATAACAGTTTGCTTAAATAATGAATTGAACATAATTGCTGTTTTTATAATTTTTAATTTATAATTCTCAATTTTCAATAAATTTACAATTTCTCAATGATCAGTAAAATCGTTTTTTGTCTTTAATTAAAAAATGTTTTACTTGTTTTATTAAATGATAGGGTTGATTTAAAGTGTTTAGGTATTTTATTGTTTATTAGGGATTATTAGAGATAAAATCAGTGTTGATTAGTGATTTAATTTATTAGATTCCACAGCGTTGTTTATAGTTTTTCTTTATATTCCCCTTATGTTATTCCGGAATTTTC
>JAGYNK010000019.1 GCA_018400055.1 Candidatus Moraniibacteriota bacterium | reverse complement strand
GTTTTTTCTTTTTTTATTCTGTTAAAAAGTTGGGGAATTTTTAAATCGCTTTTTTCGTTGCCATTTGATTTTTCAATAGTTCCGCCCAAAACATGATAGAGGCCTTTGTAAAGTCCGATTTTTTCAATGGAAATAACATCCAGGACATCTTCCACGACGCAGATAACTTTTTGTTCCCGATTCGGGTTTTGACATATGACGCATAAATTTTCTTCGGATATGTTAAAACACTTTTGGCAAATTTTAAGATCTTTAATTCCGGAAAGATTTTTGGAAAAATCTTCCAAGAACTCTTTATTTTGCCGAAATAAAAACATAACCAGCCTTTCCGCCATTTTATTTCCGACAGAAGGAAGAGAAGAAAAATTATCTATTAGTTTTTGGAAAGATTTGGGTAGCATAGATTTAATTAATCAGGCAAGTTGTTAATTAAGAGCGAATTTTAAATTCAATAGACGTAAATAAATTTAATTAAGAAACCATTTCTTTAATTCTCCTCCTTGAAAAAGGGGAGAGGAAAAAAATTTATTATTCTTTAATCAAAAATCAAAATTTTAATTTTAGCTTATAGCATTTATTTAAAGCACATCCATATATCAATATATGGTAATTTAGCGGTTTAATCTGCTTGCTGTTCTTTGTCGCTGTGAGTTTTTTCCAAGGACTTGAAAGTGGTGGAAGTTTCTTCGAAATATAATTGAATTTTGCCCAAAGGTCCGTTTCTGTGTTTGGAAACGATAACCTCTACGATATTTTTATTGGGTGTGTCCGGTTTTTCCCGATCTTCTCTGTATAAAAATAATACCACATCGGCATCTTGTTCAATGGATCCGGATTCGCGCAGGTCGGAGAGGCGGGGAACTTGAGGAGAGCGGGATTCTACGGCGCGGGAGAGTTGGGAAAGCGCCAATATCGGAATATTCAGTTCGCGCGCCAGCTGTTTCAGTGCTCGGGAAATTTCCGAAATTTCCTGGACGCGGTTATCGCCTCCGGTTTTCCTTCCTTCCATTAATTGCAGATAATCTATAATGATTAGTCCCAGTTTATGTTCGGCTTGAAGCCTTCTGGCCATAGTTCGCATTTCCATGATATTGGCGGAAGCGGTGTCATCAATGTAAACGGGCGCTTCACTTAAAGCTCCCATAGCTTCATTGATACGTTGAAAATCGTCATGTTCTTTGTCGGTGCGGAGTCGTCCGGTGCGGAGTCGCCATAAATCTATATTGCCTTGAGCGGCTATCATTCTATCTATAAGTTGATCGGATGACATTTCCAAAGAGAATAATCCCACGGGAATTTTTGCTTTGGTTCCAATGCTGCGGGCAATATCCAACGCCAAAGTCGTTTTTCCAATGGATGGTCGAGCAGCTAAAATAACCAAGTCTGATTTTTGAAGTCCGGCAAGAATATTATCCAAGTCGGGAAATCCGGTAGGCACGCCGCGCAGTTCATGATCGCTTTTATGCAGTTCTTCAATGCGATTGAAAGCGGCTTCTAAAATTGATCTGATGGGAACGAAATCTTGCTTAATGTATTTTTGGGAGACTTTAAACAATTTTTGTTCGGCTTCGTCCATTATTTTTTCCACGTCTTCCGATTCTTGATAGCCCATTTCCACAATTTCTCCCGCGGATTTTATCAAGCGACGAAGCAGAGCTTTTTTTTGGACCACTTTAGCGTAATGAACGATGTTGGAGGCGGAGGGAACAATATTAACAAGCGATGCTAAATAACTGGATCCGCCAATTTTTTCCAGTTGCTTTTTTTCCTCCAGCTTATTGGAAATGCTTAAAACATCCAAGGGTTCTCGCTTTTCATAAAGTTCCAACATAGCGTCATAAATGACATTATGGGCTTCTTTGTAGAAATCGTTCGGTCTTACAAAGTCGGCTACTTTAATGATAGCGTCTTTATCCAACATTAAAGAGCCCAGAACGGATTGTTCAGCTTCAATATTTCTGGGAGGCATGCGCAAATTTTCATTTTTTCCTTTTGCGGGCATAGGATTAGTTTTTTAGCTTCGTTAGCTTCGTTAGCTTCGTTAGCTTTTTAGCTTCGTTAGCTTTTTAGCTTCGTTAGTTTTTTGAGTTTCCAGTCCGTTTATTATAACAGTGTATTTTTGAAAATCAAATATTGACAAATTTTAGGAAATATGATTTAATGGCGTGAAACTAAATTAAAATTTTTTTGGTCTTTGATAATAGAATAGAAAAATTGAGGAGGAAGAGAAGATGATAGATGACAACATGCTTGTGATTATTATTTTACCGATTTTTATTTTGGTGACATTGGTGTTATATATATTTGCTGGTTATCTAATTTCTTCGACCGGATTGTTTTACGGAATATTTATTTTAGTGGTTATATGGCTATTATTTTCCGGCGTAATAACTATCGCCGGATTGCAAAGAAATAAAGAAGGATTTTTAAAGTCCAAGGAATGGTGGAAGGTATGGAATAAAGCATCCAAACCTTTTGTAAAAAAAGAAAATATTGAGATGCCTAAAAATAGCTGTCGATTTTATGTATGTACAGCTAAAAATGTTATTCATTCAATGTTTTTTATCACTATGCTTTCAATATCAGCTACAATTCTTCTTACAATATTAGCAATTGGAATTTTTTGTAATTTAGCAGTCGGACGGGTGCCCAAATTTTGCTCAATGGATTTCTCGGAGATCTGGCCTATATTTGCTGAAGAGCATTTAAAAATTAATCCGTTAGAGATGTATGGATTACTATTGTGTTATTTTTTATTTACATCTATCGGAAAAATAGCTGATGGAGAAAATTTAGAAATATCAACAATACCGATAATATCACCCATGTGGCTGAGTATTATTGGTGTTATTATGTTCTTAGCCTTAATGATTTTAAAGCAAAGAGTGTTGCTGGTAAAAATCATTAGAAGTAGGTGGCTGAATATTATTGATTTTATTATGTCCTTAGCCTCAATGATTTTAAGGCAAAGAGTGTTGGTGGTAAAAATCATTAGAGGTGCGAGAAAAACAGCTAAAGAAAAATTATGTATTCGTGTCATTTATTAATACATAATTTAATAAGATAATAAAACAAATCCACCGCATATTGATTTTTTTAAAAAAAACTTAATCTGCGGTGGTTTTTTATTTTTAAAATTTTCGCAATCCAATTCTAGATTCCGGATATTTTTTCCATTTTCTGTATGTATGTCGGTAGGGAATGAAGTTGCTAGTATTAGAAATTAGTCTGGATTCCCGCCTCCGCGGGAATGACATAAAGAAGATTGGTAATATTATAGAGAAAGCAATAACATAAAGAAAATTGGGAATGACATAAAGAAGGTAATGAAATAAAGAAGACTGAGAATGGCATAAAAAAATCGCGCGCGTGGCAAAGAAGAGTTTTGTATAATTCACGAGATTTCATAATTAAATTTTTTTCATTTTATATCCGTCTTTTTCGTCTTTGATTTCGTAGCCTTTTT
>JAGYNK010000018.1 GCA_018400055.1 Candidatus Moraniibacteriota bacterium | reverse complement strand
ATAACTTTTGGGCGACGGCCATGGTTTGCTTGGAAGAAAACCCCAAAACGTTAATGGCTGTTTGCTGGAGAGAAGAAGTGGTAAAAGGGGGAGGAGGCATTCGCTTAATTTCTTTCTTAACAACGTTTTTAACTTTATAATCAGCTTTCTTGAGTTCGGCCATAATTTTATCAGAATCTTTTCTATCTTTAATCAGGGTTTTTTTAGTTTTATAATCTCCCGCGAAAAGCTTTAAAGTTACGGATTCTTCTATCTTTTTCCCATCCTTTTCAAACAAGCTTGACTCAAAGCTGTTTACGTCCTTGTCATCTTTTTTCTTAATCTGGGCTGAAATGGTCCAGTACTCCTCTTGGTTAAACTTTTCAATTTCTCTTTCGCGCTCTGAAATGAAGCGCAAAGCGATAGATTGAACTCTTCCGGCGGAAAGACCGCGCCTTATTTTTTTCCAAAGGAAAGGCGACAATTCATAACCGACCAATCTGTCCAAAATTCTTCTGGCTTGCTGGGCATTAACCAAGTTGATATCTATTTTTCTGGTGGTTTTCATCGCTTTTTCCAAAGCACTTTTGGTTATTTCATGGAAAACGATCCTTTTGATTTTATCCGGTTTAAACTTATTTAAGCCTAAGGCGTAGTAAAGATGCCAAGCAATAGCTTCTCCTTCACGGTCTTCATCCGTCGCCAAAATTATGCTTTTGGCTTTGGGAGAAATTTTTTTAAGCTCCTTTATGTGTTCCTCGGCTTTTTCGGGAATAACATATTCAGGCTTAAAATTATTTTTAGTGTCTATGCCCATTTTATTTTTAGGCAAATCTCTAACGTGACCGTAAGAAGATTTCACATTGTATTCTTTGCCTAAAAATTTTGAAATAGTCTTGGCTTTAGTGGGAGATTCTACGATGACTAAATGCATAAAATTTTTTGAATTTATAATTTTTAATCCCCAACAAAATGTCCAATAATTAAATTTTTAACTGTAAAATTCATTAATTTGTCATTGGAAATTTGAAATTTTATTAGAAATTAGTAATTAGAAATTTTAAATTATTATTATGTAATTCTGTCCGCCCATATTTTTTATCATCCCTTTCATTTCCATAATAGCTATCGTGGCACTGGCGGTGCTGGTTTCCAGTTTAGAGAGTTTAATTATCTTGTCAATGTGAAGCGGCTCTCCGGAAAGAATTTTTATTATTTTTTCTTCCTCCGGAGAATCCGGAATTATCTTTTTTATTTTTTCCGCTTCTTTTAATTTTTCAATACTTAATTCTTCCAAAATATCTTTGGCGCCGGAGACTAATTTGGCTCCTGATTTTATGAGTTGGTGAGTTCCTTCGGATACCGGAGAAAAAATTGATCCGGGGACGGCGAAAATTTCCCGATTAAAATCCAATGCCAAACTGGCGGTAATAAGAGTTCCACTGGCCTGAGCGGCTTCAATTACCAGTGTTCCCAATGACATGCCCGCCATTATGCGGTTGCGGGCCGGAAAAGAACCGGGCAAAGCCGGAGTTCCGGCCGGATAATCGCTTACCAATGCTCCGGAAAAAGTTATTTCTCGGGAAAGATTGAAATTTGTTTGCGGACTTATATTTTTATCGTCCAGCCCGTTTCCCAAAACAGCAATTGTTTTACCTTTAGCGTCTAAAGCTCCGCGATGGGCGGCGGTGTCTATGCCCAAAGCCATTCCGCTGACAATTGTAATTCCGGCTCGGGATAAATCCTGCGCCAGTCCGTAAGCCGCTTGCTTGCCATATCCGGTAAGTTTGCGCGATCCCACTACGGTTATCATTGGCTGAGAATTAAAAGCCATTTCGCCCTTCACATATAAAGAGTAGGGAGGATTGGGAATTTCCTTAAGTAGCTCCGGATAATTTTCATCTTCTATGGTTATCATTTCTATGCCTTCTTTTACCATTTTTTCCCACTCCTCGTCCGGATTGACTCTATCCCTCTCGGTTAAAATATTCCGAATTAATTTTTCTTCAAGACCGCTTCCGGAAAGCTCTTTAAAATTAGCTTCCCAAGCTTTCTCCGCGCTTCCCAGAAACCCGATCATTTTTCTGATTTTTTGCGACCCAACTCCTGTTATTTTATTTAAAGCGTTTAGATATTTCATATATTTGATAAATTCATTATAGCACAATTAAAAAACGAACTTAAAAAAGTCGTTTTTAAACCTGTTATTAAAATTTTAAAATCCTATGATTTAGATTGTGTTGCCAAAGCGCGTAGCTTTACATTATTGGCTTCTAGCCTTGTAACTCTTTTTTCTAACGCTTCCAGACGATCTAAATCCGCTTTCTTTTTAAATTCCATTCTTAATTCCATAATTTCCGACTTCATAAACTGCAATTCATCGTCAATATTAAAAAGTTGTTTAAGAATAGTGTCAAACTTACTGTTAGCTTCAACACGGAATTCTGTAAACTCTTTGTGGTTACGATCAATCTTAGTATTTAAGCTTTCACTAACTCCATCAATCTTAGCATTTAAACTTTTGTTAACTCCATCAATTTTAGCATTTAAATTTTTGTTAACTCCATCAATCTTAGTGTTTAAATCACTTTGTCCTTTTTTCAAAATATCATAACCCTCTGCGAGATAATCAAACTTGGAATTTATATCTTCCAGAATAACACCAAATTGATCCTCTTTTTTGAGAATGAGTTTAGATGAAGTTTTTTTAGCCTTAGCCCTTTTTTTAGTTTTCCTTTTCGCTTTCATAATTTTAATATAGCAGATAAATTAAACCTTG
>JAGYNK010000017.1 GCA_018400055.1 Candidatus Moraniibacteriota bacterium | reverse complement strand
GAAGGGAGTGACACAGAAAAAGCTATGCAAACTTTCCGTGTTTCCGAATACTTGTCTGAAAATGTTTCCGATGAAGATATTGTTTTAAAAGATCATAATTATATCACCGCTGATACTTGGATGAAGCTTTATTTTATGCGAGATTATTATTATCCCTTTTCCAGAAGTTATTTTAAGAGATACGAAGATACAACTAAGGAAAGAGAGCAATGCACCCTAAAAATGATTTCTGCTCCCGCATCCGCCGAAGGGGAAAAGTGTTATGTCGGAACAGGCATAAATTTCATTGCGATAAATCCCGAGTTTGATAGCACCCAATTTAAAAAATCCGAGAAATTTTGGAAAGTTTACAGCGGAAACGAAATTGCCGTTTATTTCCGCCCGGTTAATTGATTTGGCGGTTTAGTATTAAATAAAAAATTCCGCAAGATAAATTAGATTGCCTAAAATATTATTCTATGCTTCAAGAAAATAACCAAAAAATAATTATTTTTTCACTGACGTTTTTTTTGCTGGCCAGTTTTATTTTTCTGGCTTATACGGAGCGTCGGCAAAATCAGTTAAGCAGCGGATGGTCTTTGTATTTTGAAAATTCTAAAAACAGCGAACTGGATTTTGTTATTGAAAATTATGACTTTGATTCGGAATTTGAATGGAAGTTATTAAGTGATGGCAATTCAGCGAAAAGCGAAAAAATAATCGTGAAAAATAAAGAAAAGGAAATAATAAAAGTTAATAATAACAATTTAAGTGGGAAAGTTGAAATTGAGGTTGAGCAAAAAAATAATAAGAAAGAAATTTATAAAATAATTCCTTAGTTCTACCCCCTCTCCCGGAGGGAGAGGAAGATGTTAAATTTTAAATTTTATGAAAAAAATTCTATTTGTAACCCGCCCTATCGCTCCCCCTTGGGACGAAGCGTCTAAAAATTTCGCGTATGATTTGGCGAAAGAAATTTATAGCTCAAGCTCCAAGATGGAAATTCATCTACTAACCAAAGGAAATCTCCCTGATTTGCCAACTAATATAGTTCAGCATCCCATCTACACTTCTTCGGAAAAAGATTTTAAGCTTTTCCAAAAAATACGATCACTTTTTTTTCAAATTAAAATGCGAAGTGATTTTGACATTGCTAATTATTTTTTCACACCCGCTAAGCTTAACTCGTTCTTCATAAAACATTTAATAAAAAACAAAAAAACAAAAACCGTCCAAACTGTTGCAACTTTGCGTGAGGATATTTTTTCCGATAAAGAAATAAAGAAATTAATGTTCGGAGATTTCATTATTACTTATTCCGATTATGCGAAGAATAAATTAAGAACCTTGGGATTTAAAAATGTGCGCAGAATTTACCCGGGGATAGATCTTGAAAATTATAAACCTCGCGCTGTGGGTTATTCGTTTGAAAAACGAACAGCCGAAAGTTACATAATAAATTTTACCGGCGAATACACTAGACTGGAAGCCATAGATGATGTGATTGATAGTTTCATAAAAATATCGCGAAAGATTCCTGAAGCCAGGTTATCATTAGCAGCAAGGGTTAAAAACAATAAAGACGCATATAAGAAAAAAGAAGTTATGGATAGATTAAGAAAAAATAATTTATTTAATCGGGTAATGTTTCATGATAATGGAAAACATAATATGGCAGATATTTATAATTTATGCGATATCAGCATTTTCCCTGTTCACAACATGAAAGGAAAATTTGATGTTCCTTTGGCAATTATTGAGGCTATGGCATGCGAAAAGCCGGTAATTTTATCCGATATTCCTATTTTTCAAGAATTCGCCAATAATAAAAATTCTGTTATAATAAGGAGTGGCGATACAGAAAAATTATCCGACGCCATTTTAGATCTTTACCAAAATAAAAATAAGCGGGAAGAAATCGGAAAGAATGCAAGAAAATATGTAGAGAATAATTTTGATATTAAAAAAATCGCGGATGAATATTGGAAAATTTATGAAGGATTGGGAAAATAAAAAAAAGCAAGCCTGTTAGACCTGCTCTATTTTATACAGAAAGTGCGATTTCGCTATTCAGTAGAATCGCATTCTTCAACTCTAGTGATACTCCATTCACTATTATAAAAGATAGTTATACATTTACTTTTCTGAAAAATATCACCCAAATAAGTGCCATAAAAGTTTACCACTCTACCGTCTTTAAAATTTATGGTAGTAAAAGCTGGGTTACCGAGAAGAGATTTGCGTGGATGATGCTCTATCTCAGTAATTATTCCCATAATCTTTTCAGGTTCTGGCTGTGGCGTAGGATCACAACCACAACAATACATCGTCATTAAAATAACCAGTAAAAACAAAAATCCTTTTTTCATCTCACTCCTCCTTCTTTTTTTTATTTAAAGCACTGAGCCAGAATCTATACCATAATGCCATACAATGCGGGCAGTAAAACAAATGAGACAATTCACCGTTTGTCGCAGTGCCTAATCCATCTTGTGCTATTTTCTTAATTCTTCTTTTATCCGGATGTTTTATTTCTTCTAAAGAGATACCCTCTTTAAGCATTTCATCTGCGAAAGCCTTGAGAGCTAAATTATATTCATTAAACATTTTCAATCCCCTTCCAAATATATTTATATTTTTCAAAGAACTAATTTAATTAACGCATAATTATAATCTATGTCAAAAAATTTGTCAAGCATCAATCAGCATTTAAAACAATTTAAAACCGAGGCTATGCAAGTGCCGGTGATTTTTCACACTTCCGATGATTTATTGCCCAATGAAGCCACCTTTAGCCAATTGGAAAATCTAGCTAAAGATAAAAGGCTTTTCAGCCATATTGCCGCTATGAGCGATGTCCATCCCAAGCCGGGACGCAAAAATCCTACCGGAACCGTGGTGGCCAGCCAAAATTTTCTCTTACCTCAAATAAACGATACAGCTCCCAACTGCGGGATGCGTTTCATAAAAACCAGCCTGGATGAAAAAACGCTGGACGCTAAAAAAATTGACAAATTATTCAAAGAATTGGTTAAAGTTATTCCCACTAAAAAATATATCGGGACTAAAATTTCCTACGGTTTGGCTTTGGATATCGCCCGTTCCGGAACCGCTCCCGTGCAAAAACATTTCAAAACCAGAATTAAAAACGAATTGGAAAACACTTTTTCCGGCGGCAATATGGTAACGGAGAAAGACATCACCAACCGCGATATTCTGGATGTCATTCCCAAGTTCTTTTTTCATGTGGGAAAATACCGACTGGGAATTTTAGGTGCGGCCGGAAACCATTTTTTGGATTTAATGAAAATTACGGAAATAAGAAATGAGGAGATCGCCCAAAAGTTTGGATTAAAGGAGGGGCAATATATATTCTTAATGCACACCGGATCGGGTTTGCTCGGGCAATATGCTTCTTATATGTACACGCCCAAGATCAAAGAGCATTTCAGTCAAAAAGTAATGTTGAAAATCGGAACAACTTTTTTTAACAGCCAGATGAAAAAAGTTTACCAGCGCTTAGCAAAAAAAATAAGGGAATCTCAAGGAAAGAAGGAGTTTTTTGGATATGAAGAGGAAAGTCTGGAAGGAAGAATGTTTCTCCGCGCTCATCAAGCTTCAGCCAATTTCGGATTTGCCAATCGCCTAGTGTTGACTCACCATTTAGATCAAGCTTTGGAAAAAACTTTCGGAAAAGCCGTAGAGCTGGACTTACTTTATGATATGCCTCATGTTTTCATCAATAAAGAAAATCATTTCGGCAAGGATGTTTGGATACACCGTAACGGAACTACCCGAGCCAACGGTCCCAAAAAAATGGGAAATCACCCGCTTTTTTCACAAACAGGAGAGCCTGTTTTCATTCCTTCCTCCATGAGTACGCCGGCTTATTTGGGAGTGGGCACGGATGAAAATGAATCCTCATTTTTCTCCGCCAGCCATGGAACAGGAAGAAGAAATAAAATACAGGAAGACGCGCCTAAAAATAAAAATGAGCTTTTTAAAAAAACCAAGCAAAACAATGTAAAGCTTTACAACGCTAAATCCAAAGGCGTGATATTGCAAGACAGTTCATACTATAAGGACGTGGAGGAAGTGATTTCAGGCATGGAAGAAAATAAAATTATTAATGCCGTAGTAAAAATGCAGCCGGTAGCAGTATTAATGTATTGACATAAAACATAGAACACATAGCATAAAGCACAAAACAAATTGTAAAAAATAAATGCGCGTAAAAAATGAAAGCTTTCACGATATATTAAAGAAAAAATCGGATCACTATGCCTATCGCGTATATCATCTGACTAAAAAATTTCCGCGGGAAGAAATGTATGGAGTTACATCACAACTGCGACGCGCGGCTTTATCGGTCGTGCTTAATTATATTGAGGGCTACGCAAGAAAGGGAGATAAAGAATATAGATATTTTTTAAAAATAGCATACGGATCATTAAAAGAATCAAAATATCTTATATTTTTCTCTTATCGTGAGAAATATCTCGCGAAAAAAGATTATCAACTATTAATTGATTTGGCAGAAGAACTAGGAGCAATGCTTTGGACGACCATTAAGGGAGTAAGTAAAAAATAATCTTCTCCGTTTTTGCTCCATGTTACATGTTCCATGCTTATATGAATATTAGAACCATCACTATTTCCGGCCTGGATGGAAGCGGAAAGTCAACTCAGATAAATTTATTAAAAAAATATTTAGAATCGCGGGGCAAGAAAGTTTTTTACTTTCACGCGGTGGGTTTTTCTGTTGGAAATAGAATTTTTGAAATGTTACGTTCTTGTCATTCCGAGCGAAGCGAGGAATCCCGTTTAAATAACACCAGTGATAATTATACGAGATTTCCACGTCGCTTTGCTCCTCGCAATGACAGTAAATCTGTCATTCATGCTAACTGGCTGAAAATTCAACTACGCAAAATCGCTCTGCGAATTGACATTTCGCGATTTAAAAAGCTGGTAAAAAAATTAGAAAGACAAAATTACGATTTCATTTTAAGCGATCGTTTTTTTTGGGATACAATTATAAACATAAAATACTTAGAGCTTCAGCGTCATTCCGAGCATAGTAAGGAATCCCGTTTAAATAAATCAGACGATAATTTTACGGGGGTCCTGCCTTGCCGGCAGGCAGTTTTCGCTTCGCTTCACTCCGTTCAGAATAACCTATTAGCGTTTTATCTTAAAAATTCTCCCGAAATTATTATGAAACGCGAGCGCGTTCCCGACCAAGGTTTGCAATATTTGAAAGATAAGAAAAAAATATACGACCGTTATTTTAAAAATTTTACGGAAGCAAAAATAATAAACGGCGACAGAAATAAAGAAGAAATTTTTGAGGAAATAAAAAATCATGCAATAACAAAGTATGGCGAATGAACTTATTTTAAGTTATTTTCATTAAAGGCACTAAAAAGCCGCGATTTATTTCTTATGTCATTCTTAACTCGCCTGCCTGTCCAGTAGTCAGATTTCAGCATCTAAATCCTATTATGGTTTATTTTAGATGCTGAAACAAGTTCAGCATGACAAAAATTAAAATGAATTCAATGAAATATGAAATATAAAATATGAAAAAATAAAGCAAACGGAAAAATAAACATGTAACAGATTACCATTATTAGTAAAATGGTAGTAAGTTGCAAATGATAAATGGTAACCTTTAAATTTATGGGCGGAGGGAAATAAAAAACAGTCACTAATAGGATTATAAAATACAAGAAATGTCAATCCTATTATTTATTCAATAAATTAAATTCATGGAAAAAAAACAGCATATCGTAAAATCGATTTTTTGGCTTACCGTGGCGGAAATTGTTTTTAATATTTCCGGATATATCGTTCACTCCGGCGTGGGACGAATTTTAGGTCCGGCTGATTATGGACGCTACGGGCTAGTAGTAACCCTTACCACCATGATTATAGTTTTAATCGGTAATGGAATTCCTACCGCTATGAGCAAGTATCTGAGCGAATTTTTTGAGACTCGGCCGAATATGATTAGAATTATTAAGCGACAGTCTTTAATTTTGCAGTCAATTTTAATCGGTGGAGTAACTTTAATATTTTTTGCGTTGGCACCTTTAATTTCTCGCGTGTTGGGCGATCCCACTCTCACGCCCCTATTTAGAATTTCCACTTTAATAATTCCGGCTTTTGCCGCCGCTTCTTTTTATTTTTATTATTTTACCGGCATTCACCGCTTCAATATCCAAGCTGTTTTAAAAACCGTTCGTTCCATCGCTAAAGTTATTTTTATTATTGGCCTGGCTTATTTTTTTAAAACAGAAGGAGCTATAGCCGGCTATATAGTAGCGCCATTTTTAGTTTTCTTAATCGCGTTTGCAATAGATAAATTTAGCTCTAGAAAAAATATTCGCATTGATGATGATTCGCCAAAAATCAACTATTATTCGCGCTTGCTTAATTATGCTTGGCCGCTTACGCTTTTTATGCTCTTTTATGAAATTATGATTTCTATTGATTTGTATATGGTCAAAGGTTTATTGCATGATGATTATCTTACCGGAATTTATAACGGTGCTTTAACTGTCGGGCGTATTCCCTATTATCTTTTTTACGCGCTGGCTATTGTCTTGCTTCCAACCGTTTCTAAAACGACTTCGCAAAAAGACTTAAAGGAAACTCAAAAAATAATCAGTCAATCACTCCGCTTAATGCTTCTATTTTTGCCTCCGCTAATAATTTCGATGTCCATATTTTCCACTCCTATAATTAAAATTTTTTACGGAACATCCTACGCAGATTCAGCTTTTCCTATGTCTATTTTGGCTATCGGAGTGGGCTTTTTAACTATTTTCTATATTATGAGTTTTGCCGTAAATGGCGCCGGAAAAGTGAAAATCCCCATGTTTATTGCTCTTTTTGGAGTCATGCTAAACATCACTTTGAATTATTTTCTAATTGAAAAATACGCGTTGGCGGGCGCCGCTATTGCCACTTCCCTATCCTCGCTGTCCGTAATGCTTGTCATGCTCTATTTTGTTAAAAAATATTTTGGGGTTTTATTCAATATTAAGAGCTTACTTAAAGTCACATTGGCTTCTCTTGTAATCTGTTTAGCATCTTGGCTTTTACCTGAAGAGAAAAATATGTATTTTGTAATTTGGGCTTTGCTTCTTTTAGTCATATACCTTATAATTATAAGCATACTGCGAGAATTTAAAAAAGAGGATATTGAAATTTTTAAAAAATTAATTTCTAGAAAATAGATTTATGAAAAAAATAATTTTAAGCGGTGCAGTTATAATGTTTGGGATATTGATAGGCAATCCGACTTACGCAGATAATTATGACATTTACGTGGATAAAGACAACGAGACCGGCATTGAAGATGGTTCCGCTGATCATCCTTACGATACGATTTCAGAGGGAATAGCCGCCGCTCTTGAGAATGACAAAGATGACCGAAAAGTTTATGTGGCTGGTGGAGAATATGAAGAGCAGATTACTGTCGGAAAATATGTAGAACTTTACGGTAAAGGTGACAACCGCACCATTATAAATGGGAAAAATAAAAAGTACGCGGTAAAAATGAAAGATCATTCTGCTATAAAAGATATGCGAGTTTATAAGGGTAAGACGGGAATATTGGTGGATGAAAATGTTAAAGCGGAGATTGAAGATTGCAAAATAAAAAGCTCCAAGAAAATAGGGGTTGAGATTCTAAAATCTGATCGCAATGATTCCGAAAAAGTGACCATTGAAGATTCTAAGATCTATAAGAGTAACGGCAAGGGATTATATATTAAAAAGGGCAAAATTGAATTAGTGGACAATAAGATTTGTGATAACGATGAAGAAGGCATTGATATGAGATCAAAAGTCAAGGGAACCATAAAAAATAATGAAATTTATGACAATGGCGAAAGCGGAATTGAGCTAATCGTAAAAAAAGCGGATTTAAAAATATCCAAAAATGAAATTAAAGGCAACGAATCAAGCGCTATCAATACGCAATTTTATTCAGGAAACGTCCAATTAGGAGAAATTGAAATAGAAAAAAACGGACTGGCCAGAAGCGATAAATACGGCATTGACTGCAGTAACCCCAGCGGTGGAATTTTTTCTGCGGACTATTTTTCCAATTCTATGTCACTCAAGGAAAATGTATACTTTGAAAATAGGCTGGGAAATTACAGTCCCATTTGCCGGCTTTAGAAGCGTTCTAATTGTTCTAATTGTTGAAGTTGTTTTGTTTTCAGTATTTAAAACATTTAGAACAAGCGAAGCAATAAAACATTTTCAACATTTATAATGTTTTTTATATTTCTTTCCATTTATATCTCCTGGCTTCTTTATCTTCGTCATCATCTTCTCTGTCTCTTTCTACTTCAGAAATATTTATAGCTTCGTCCGTAATTGAATTTTCTTTAGGGCTTAATCTTAAAACAGACAGGGTTCCAAATTCTTTCCGGGAAATAAAATCAAAAGCAACGCCGTATTTTTCAAAATAGTCTTGAAGGTCTGATTGGGTTCTGATTATCAGAAAATAATTTCCTTGCCGATAAACTTTACTTAAAGATATTCCATCCCGCGGAATATTTTTTTTGTCCAAAAAGTAAGCAAAAGCTCGGTGAAATTCATTTTGACCTTTGTAAAAAACAGGATGCTTATTTTTTTGGTAATAAATTTCCATATAATCAACTACCTCCCCTTGTTGCTCTAGGGTAATTCTGGTTTTCTGCTTTAAAATTTTATCCCGACCTATAGCTATGCTTTTGTT
>JAGYNK010000016.1 GCA_018400055.1 Candidatus Moraniibacteriota bacterium | reverse complement strand
ACATGGGATATTTTTTCCTTACCCACTCCGGCGAAAAAGGAACTTCTCCATATTTATCAAATTCATCCAATTCTTTATATTTTTTCTTATATTTTTTTATTATTTTTTCGTATCCACCAAACCCATTATGAAGCCATTTTTCAACTTGGCTGATTGTGGTAAAGCCTATTTTTAACTTTTTTCTTATCTCTTCATGGGTATAATTTTCAAGCAACATTTTAGCCACTTGGATCCTTCTGGAAATCATTACTATTTCACTGAGAGTTAAAAGATCTTTGAAAAAAATTTTAACCTCCTCCCTATTTTTCAATAAAGCCACCATGGAATAGAACTCTCCGAGATATTTTTTCTTTTCACTGTCGGATAGTTCGTTGTATTTTACTTTACCGGACATATTTTTGTTTTAGATGTACCAATTAAAATCAATTTTCTCTCTGCTTATTATTATACAGTATTCCAGTATACTGTATAGTGAAAGCATTTAAAAAATGAAACTGAATAAAAATCTGTGAGTTTTATGCAATGTTTTATTTCGCATTAAATTTTTAATTGCACTTTACTTGGTCAATCTTTTGGTTACTTTCCAAACATCGCCGGCGCCCATGGAAATTATTATATTACTGCCATTTAATTTATCTTTTAAAAATTTTATAGCTTCTTCAATTGTGGCGATATATTTTACTCTGCCCGGCTGGTATTTATCCGCCAATTTTACCAACTCCTCAGAATGAATATCACCGGAATTTTCCCGGGCGCTTCCATAAATATCCAAAATAATAACTTCATTACTGTCATTAAAGCTTTGAGCAAACTCTGACAAAAGAGCTCTGGTCCGCGAATAAGAATGAGGCTGAAAAACAGTTATAATATTGTTTCGAGGATAAAAATCCCTTGCCGCTTTCAACGTCGCTTTTATTTCTTCCGGGTGGTGAGCGTAATCGTCAATCAGAATTGATCTCCCTTTTTTGCCTATAAATTCAAAACGACGCGCCGTGCCCTTAAAATTGCTTACGGCCTTTTTAATTTTATCCGGATAAGCTCCCAGTTTAAGGGAGACAGCAACAGCCGCTGTTGTATTCAGTATATTATGCTTACCGGGAAGCATAATTTCAAATTCTCCC
This sequence comes from Candidatus Moraniibacteriota bacterium, assembly GCA_018400055.1. GTDB lineage: Bacteria > Patescibacteriota > Minisyncoccia > Moranbacterales > UBA9337 > M55B143. Next base: position 3,738 of record JAGYNK010000016.1, on the reverse strand, counting down.
AAGGATTCTTTATTATGAAAAATTTTGAAAATCTGCGATTTTTTCTCTCCCTCCCTGCCTATGATCCTGGGTTCGTAGATTTTAATTTTATAATCGCTATTTTCGCTAAAGCCGTAACTTATAGTATCGCATTTTGCGAATTTTGATATTTCCAAAGCGTTCCTGTCATCGTTGCAGAAAATCAAGAAACCGTGCTTGGGAATTTTAGCGACAAAATCTTTAAAAACATTTTTATAATCTTGAAGGTTTGGAAAAAAATCCGGATGATCCCAATCAATACTGGAAAGCAACATTGCCCAGGGACGATAATATTGAAATTTGTTTTGGTACTCATCCGCCTCAATAATAAAATGATTGCCTTCTCCCGATAAAGCATTAGTTTTCCATTGAATAACTTTGCTGCCCACAACGGCGCTGGGCTTTATTCCGGACTCTTTTAGAATTTGGGAAAGTAAAGCTGTAATGGTGGTTTTACCATGAGTTCCACAAACGGCCACCCCGAATTTTTGGTTGAATAATCTTCCCAGAGCTTCGGGATAAGAATATATTTTAAGTTCTCTCTGAAGCGCTTCTATAAATTCGGGATTATCTTTTTTAATGCAGGTGGAATAAACTACCCAGCTTATCTTTTCCGGCAAATTTTTTCCGTCATAATTTTTCAGAACTTTTATATTCTTGTTTTTCAGAACATCATTATAAAAATGATCTCCATTGTCCGAGCCTAAAACTTCGTAGCCCAGGCCGGCATAAATTTGCGCCAGAGCGGAAGTACCAGCGCCTTCAATTCCTATGATGTAAATTTTTTCTTTTTTATTCTCAGGCATACGTTTAAAGGCAGAGTTATTTTTTATAATGTCATTTGGTTATAATTTAAGAAAATAAAATGCCAGTAATTTTTTAGCCTCCAGCCAATTCAATTAGCCCGTCAGCTATTTTGTCGGCCGCTTCAGGATGGTAAAAAGCACTGATTTTTTGAGACATTTCTTTTTGCACATTCTCGCTTCTCAAAAGCTTTTCCACTTCTTTTAAAAGCATATTTTCACCCAAATTGCTTTCTTCCAAAACCAGCGCTCCTCCAATTCTGGCTATTTCATAAGCGTTCATTTGCTGGTGGTTATTGGCAGCTGTCGGTAAAGGAATCAAAATGGCCGTTTTTTTCACTGCCGCAATGTTGGCAATGGAATTAGCGCCAGCCCGGCTTACGATAAGATTCGCCACGGATAAGGCGTCTTTGTATTCATTAATCTGCATAAAGGGAACAGGATAGTAACCCCTTCTTCCGGCTTTTACTCCCATTTCTCCCGCTAGATGGACTGTTTCTTCAAAATTCCTTTCTCCAGTTTGATGAATTATTTGCGCTTTGCGTAATAATTCCGGAAGAATTTTAACCACTGATTTATTTATGCATTGAGCTCCTTGGCTTCCTCCCATCACCAATATAACCGGCTTAGATTCCAGAAGATTGTAGCGCTTTCTCGCCGCTTCAGGTTCCCCCTGAGTAATTTCTTCTCTTATGGGATTGCCGGTAATCACAATTTTTGATTTTAAGAAATATTTTTGGGCGGAAGGATAAGATATGGCAATCCAATTGGAAAATTTACCTAAAATTTTATTGGCTACTCCGGGTATGGCGTCGGATTCATGGCTTAAGACTGGAATACGATATACCCAAGCGGCCAAAACTACCGGGACAGCGGCGTAACCTCCCTTGGAAAAAATTACGTCAGGCATAAATATAAGCAACGTCCAGAGAGATTGGATAATGCCGATGGGAACCTTTAATAAATCGGTGAGATTAAGTGGAGAGAAATAACGACGCACTTTTCCGCTTAATATATGCTTGCATTTTATATTTTCTTTTTCCATAATCTCTCTTTCCATTTTTTGAGAAGTTCCCAGATAAAGAAATTCTATATCCTCTCCGACTTTTTTTCTTAATTTAGAAGCTACGGCCACCAAAGGAAAAATGTGCCCTCCTGTGCCGCCTCCGGTTAAAACTATGCGCATAATTTTGTTTGTTTAGATATATTAAGCAATATTCCAGATCCGGCCAATAAAAAAACCAATGAAGTACCGCCATAACTTATGAAAGGCAATGGAATGCCCGTAAGCGGTATTATGGAAGTAATGGCGGCAATATTGATAAAAGCTTGAAAAACAATCCATGAAGTAATACCTACGGCCACCAATTTTCCAAAATCGTCGGGTGAATTCCTGGCTATTCTAAATCCGCGGAAAGCTAAAATAACAAATAATAAAACTACTGTTCCCGCGCCGATTATTCCCAATTCTTCTCCAATGATGGCAAAAATAGAATCTCCGACCGGTTCGGGCAAATAATTGAATTTTTGCCGGCTGTGACCCAATCCGATGCCGAAAATCCCCCCCGATCCAACAGCTAAAAGGGCTTGGTTTATTTGATACCCGATGCCTCGTGGATCCAATTCGGGATTCAGAAAAACCAAGAAACGGTTCATTCTGTAAGGAGCCAGTTTTATGAGCATCCACAATCCCACCAAGGCGGTAAAAACCAAAGCCAGCGTGTGAGAAATCTTGGCTCCGGAAACAAAATAAATAATTCCCGAAACTAAAATAATCAAGCCTAATGTTCCGGTATCTGGCTGTTTTAAAATTAAAAAACCCAAAATTCCCAAAATTCCCAAGAAAGGAGCCACTCCTTCAAAAAAATCCCCTATCCTTCTCTTGCCCTTGCTCTCAAACCAGGCGGCTAAATATAAAATTGTCGCTATCTTAGCCATCTCTGAAGGCTGAAAAGAAAGATGCCCCAATTGAATCCAACGGCTGGCACCGTATACTTTGGTTCCCACTCCCGGGATAAAAACCAAAATTAAAAATATGAGAGAGATTAAAAATAAAGGAACGGCTATCTTTCTCCAATAATGATAATCTATTTTTTGAAAAAAATACAGCACTGCTAATCCCGGAATAAATCCAAAAAAAAATTGATGTTTGAAAAAATAGTAATTATCGCCAAAACGCGTTTCAGAATAAATAATTCCCGCGCTGGCGATCATCATTAATCCAAAGACCATCAAAATTAAAATGATGGAAAGCAATGTCTTGTCTAGATTTTTATTTTTATTAGGATGCATAAAAGTTAAATTTCACAATATTGTCTATAGTTTTTTTCACTATTTACTTTGAATTACGAAATACTAAAATTAAACTGTCATCCTGAATTTATTTCAGGATCTTTTCCTTGATCTACGGGACCCTGAAACTTGCCTACCGGACAGGCAGGCAATTTCCGGATGACAAAAAGGCAATTTTGTAATTCAAGGCACTTAATTTCCCTATGTCATTCCGGAAAATTTTAGAACGCTTGTCCGCCTTTGGCAGAAAGCGAAAGAAATTTATCCGGAATCTACGCTTTCATTTAACTCACACTTAAAGATTTTAATAAATCCAGATTCCGGATATTTTCTTCACTACTGTTTCTAAGATTCCGGAATGACATAAAGCGAAACTGTGAATAACATTAGGATTTCTTGTACCGTTCCATTTTCCACTTTTTTATTTCTTTATGATTTCCATTCAATAAAATTTGGGGCACTTTCCAGCCTTTGAAATTTTCCGGTTTGGTATATTGGGGGTACTCGCGAATCTTCTCGAAATTTTTAATTTCGCAAGAAGATTCAGCGTCCCGACCTTGTGTCGGGACATTTATACTATAACTTTCTTCTTTTAATGATTCGGGATTACCTAAAACATCGGGCA
>JAGYNK010000015.1 GCA_018400055.1 Candidatus Moraniibacteriota bacterium | reverse complement strand
CTATCGTTCCGAAAATTCCGGAATGACATAAGGGGAATATAAAGAAAAACTGTAAACAACGCTGTGGAATCTAATATTTAAGCTATCATCTTATATTACAATTCATTCCTCTGTATTGGCTGGAGCTGGAAAGACCTGAAGAATAAGATGGCGAGCTGAAATTTCCTTCGGGTCCTATTATATCCAAATTATTTCTAATTCCCTTTGAAAAGTCGCAGATTTTATTATCCACTTCTCTTTGAATGTTTCCGCGTGCGTTTCCTATGCCTTGCTGAATGGTATTGGTAACAATTCCGGTTACAACGCTTGAAATTACTTCCGGTATATTTTCTGCCGAGGCTATGACTTTATTGGGAACATCCTTCGCGTTAGCTACCACATCTTTTATGGTTGAACCGGGGGTTACCACCATGCCCCCTTGAGTTTGCGCTTTATAACCTTGGTAAGCCAGCGCTCTGTCTTCCGCTTCTTTTTGCCTTCTTTCCAAATCTGCTTGCTTGACTCCTTCAGCAGTCAGCGCAAAGCCCAACGGATCATTTAAAGTATTGCTCGTAAAAGCGTCAAAAGCCATCCAGGTGGCATTCTCAAACATATCGGAAGCGTCGCAAACATATTCTTGCAAGTTCATTGACGGGAATTCCGCCGCATATCTGTTTCCTCCTCCGGCGTTATCAATAAGATAATTGGCGTAATCCTTGCCGCAATTTGACCGATAATTCATTCCGGAAGCCTGACCGCGAGTGGCCAGTGTAAAAAAATCATTCATATAAAGCTGATTTTCCCTTAGGGGTCCCCGATAAAGATACTCTTCCCAATCAGTAATAAACATAGATCCGGAAGCGGTGGTTCCCGCGACTAAATTATTAACGGTGTCATTGATAGTTTGAACCGCTGCTTGTTTTAAAGCACCCAAAATAACTCCGTGAATCATTTTCATCACTTCTTCCAGTCCTTGCTTGTAAGTAAAACCAACTAAATCCGGCCAGGATATAAAAGCATGAGCATTATTAGCAAAAGATAAGCTAAACATTAACGATAAGCTAAATATGGTAATTTTAAATTTATTTTTCATCTTTTTATAAATCAATAGGAAGCTCTGAAATTCCCATATCTTTTATTTTATTGTCCACCTCTTCTAAAAAATCCATACTTAAAATTAAAAGGCTGTTAACTTTAGAAAAGCTAGCTATAGTAGCAATAGGATCCTGGGAATTAAAATTACTTTCATCACATAAAGATATGGCGTAATTCATCAGTTGTAAGCCTTTTATGTGCAAATCTAAAAAGTTTTCAGGAACTTCTATTTCTTCCAATTGTTCCAAGGCTTTTTCGCTCCGATCGGCTAAATCTTCAAAGTAAGAAATATCAGAAATAGATAGAGAAAGAATTGAAACCTGATTTATAATTTCCTCTGAAAATTTCTCCAAATCATCAATGGAATTAACTTTATAGGGCAAGGTGTTTAAGGCAATATAAGAAATACTGGTTAAATATTCAATTGCGTCATCTTTTTCTTTAGCTTCTCTTTTTTCTTCACTTAAAGAAGAATAATTTTGCTCTTTTATTTTTATATCACTTTCATCAATTTCGGGTAAATCATCAAAAGTTATTTCATTTTCCACGGTTTCTTGCATTAAAGCCTCAATGTCTTCCAGTGTTATCTCTTGATTTTCCGGATCGGAATTGGAAATCAGTTCCGCCACTTTATAGGAAACTTCTTCCGTTAAATTTTTATCTTCGGATTGGTTTTCTTCATCTTCAAGTTTTTCATCCGCAACACCGCTAACCGCTTCTTTAATTTCCGGTTCTGAATTTATTTCTTCCTGATTTATTATTTTGTCCCCCGGAGCCGGTTTAAGCGGATCGTAACCGCTTTTTACTTCGGCGCCATCCGAATATCCGTCTCCGTCAGTGTCCCTGTTATTGGGATCGGTCCCATACGCTATTTCTTCTTCGTCGCTAAGCCCGTCTTGATCTGAATCCAAGAAAACGCTTTTGTTGCTGGAAGAATTTTCTTGAGCCGTGACAAAAAGAGCAAAGCTTAAAACAACTAAGACGGAAAAAATAGCTAAAGATATTTTTACATTTTTAACTTTCATAAAATTTATTGAAATTTCAACTTATTTTAAGTTATTTTCATTGATGGCGCTAAAAAGCCATGATTTATTTCTTATGTCATCCTGAACTTGCCTGCCTGTCCAGTAGGCAGGTTTCGGGATCTAATTCATATTATGTTTATTTTAGATGCTGAAACAAGTTCAGCATGACAAAACTTAAAATGATTTCTTCGATAAAATTATACCACAGGATTACTTGCTTAGCCAACTTGTTTAATGTTAAATTAATAAAAAGCCTATGTTTAAACTTATCCGGAAAATAATAATAACACTGGAAAATTCTCCCACGAATTTTTATTTATGGACAATCTCTTTTTTAAGTTTAATTATCATAAGAATATTAATTGAGAATTGGCTGGGTATTTTTTCCGGAAAAGACGGAGTATATTTTTTTTACCATGTTAGTTATAATTTTTTATTTTTTTCAACTACCTATTTTTTATTTTTGGGAATAATTAAAAAATATTTAGGAGTAAGCATTAAGAAAGCTTCCAATATACTGCTCTGGGGATATCTAGTAATTTTACTTCCTCCTCTTATTGATTATCTGATTTCTCATGGGAAAGGTTTTTTAAGTTTTTACGGACTACATGGCCTAAGAGAGTTGGGGCAGAGATTTCTTACTTTTTTTGGCGATAATCCAGAATTTGGAATAACCTATGGGGTAAGATTTGAAATAGCTTTAACCGTAATTTTTATTTTAATTTACGCCTATATTAAAACTAAAAAAATTACCTATTCATTATTTTTATCTCTTTTTGCGTACTCCATTCTCTTTGTGTTAGGTACTTTTCCTTCATGGATAACTATTGCGACAGACGGATTTTCCAAAGGTTTTTTAGCTGTGAATGAAATAGATATAGCTAAAATGTTTTTAACTCCGGTTAAATTATTTTCGCAGGACAAAGGAAGCTTTTTGAATGCACTTAGTATTAAAATGAGTTTGATTTACTCTTTGATTTTCACCGCTATTGTTTCGGTTGGATTGTTTTTAAACTGTAAAGAAAAATTTCTGGCTTTTTTAAAAAATTGTCGTTTGCCTCAGATTGTTTACCACGGGGGATTATTCTTCGTCGGGGCCGGCTTGGGAATAATTTTTACTCATCCGATCTGGGAAGTTGATTTTTTTAATCTGGTCGCTTTCTTGGTTGTTTTGTTGGCGATTTGCTTGGCTTGGCTGGCTTCAGTGGTGGTAAACGATTTAGCCGATCAAAAAATTGACAAAGAAACAAATGAAAAACGTCCTTTAATTAAAAATGTTTTTACGGTTGAGGAATATAAAACAATTGGAATAATTTTATTCGTTTTTTCTGTTTTATTTTCTGCCATAGTTAATTTTAAGGTAGCTCTGTTGCTAGTGGCTTATCAAGCGCTGGCCTGGATTTATTCCGCTTGGCCTTTACGGCTTAAGCGGTTTGCTTATCTGGCTTCCTTTATAAGCGCTGCTGCCACATTTTTGATTTTGGTTTGCGGTTTTATTTTAGTTTCTGCAGACCAAAATATTTCTCGGCTTCCTTTTTCTATTTCGGCGCTTTTGATTATCGGTTTCACTTTATCGCTTCCCGTCAAGGATTTTAAAGATATAGAGGGGGATAAAAAAGACAAGGTTTGGACGATTCCGGTAATTTTTGGAGAATACTGGGGCAAAGTTGTAGTGGGCAGCGGGGTTTTTATTTCTTTTATTTTAAGCGTTTTACTGCTTAACGAATCCCGTCTTTTCGCGTGGGCTTTATTGTTCGGAGGAGCTTCTTTCTGGACTATTCTCAATATAAAAAAAGAGGCGGGGGGGAAAATAAATTCACGCAATATCGTTTGGTGGATTTTGCTATGGACGGCGTTTTATTTATTTGTTTTGACAAAAATAGTGGCAGAATCTATAATTTAAAACTAGCTTCTTGAAAAGTTAAAATTATTCCAATGGTCTATTTCCATTTCCATATTAAGGAGGAAAAAATAAATGAGAAATTTACTAGGAAAAGAAATATTATTTATGAGAAGAAATGGGATTGAATACAGAAATGGCATTTTTGTTTCGTTTTTTAATTACAGAGATCCTGTTTTCAGTGAAATTCCCCATAATAAAAAACTCTGCCTTAAAAAATCACTAGAAGAAGGTAGAAAAAAGTTTAGGGAATTTAATGAAATTTATAATAATATATAAAAAGAAAGAGGTAAAAAATGAAAAAAGACAAGGGGGAGTTCTTTCCCGGGCAAATGGTAGAGATTTGGGATTTAAATTCCAGAGCGCATACCAATGGAATTGTCATAATAAAAAATGTTAAAGAAGATAACGAAATTACCGTACGCGCCAACAGCATTAATATTTCATTCTCCAAAGAAACTCTGGAGGGAAAAACTATTTTTGGCGCTTGTATTTTAAGGCATGCGAGAGTCAAAAATCCTTTTTAGTTTCTTCCAGTTCTCAATACTCAGCTCCTGTGCTCTAACAGTTGGCAAAATGCCGGCTGTTTTTATTTTTTCCTGAACCTCTTTTTTATCCAAATGCAGGCTGTTGGATAAATTATTGGCTAAAGTTTTTCTTTTGGAGCAAAATCCGGCGCGGACTATGCGAAAGAATTTTTTTGCATTTTCTTTGTTGTGATTTTTTGGTTGCAGATTGTAAGTTATTTTAATTACGGCGCTGTCCACTTGAGGAACGGGATTGAAATATTTTTTATCAACAGGGAATAAAATTTTCGGCTTGGCGTAATATTGAACAGCAACGGATAACTTGCTCATTTTTCCCGGCGGCGCCACAATTCTTTCGGCCACTTCTTTTTGAACCATCAAGATCATTTCTTGCGGGGGGTATTCAGATTCTAAAAATAATCTGATAATGGGAGAAGTTATATAGTAGGGAAGATTGGCAATCAGCTTGTAGTTTGCGCGATTACCCCCTATGTCATTCCCGCGAAAGCGGGAATCTAGATTAAACTTATCAAAACTAGTACCAATATTCTGGATTCCCGCTCCCCGATCGCGGTCGAGGACAAGTTTCGCGGGAATGACAAAGAAATATTTTTGTAATTCCAGTAAGTTCATTTTTAGAATGTCGGCGTGGATAATTTCTATGTTTTTTTGGTTTTCAAATTTATTTTTTAAATAATCAACCAGTTTTTCGTCAATCTCAATAGCGATAATTTTTTTAGCGCACTTGGCCAATTTTTCAGTTAAAATTCCTTTTCCCGGGCCAATTTCAATCACAAAATCAGACGGTTTTAAACCGGCCGATTTTATTATTTTTTCAGCAATTATCTCATCTTTTAAAAAATTTTGTCCTAATTTTGTCGGCATAAAAATTTACGTCATTGCGAGGAATGAAGTGAAGTGATAACGGAACGGAATGACACGGCAATCCCGCTATTTATTTCACTAGCATATTACTTTACGAGATTGCTTCGTCGCTCCCTTCAGTCCCTTCTCGCAATGACAGCTAAATATATTTATTCTCTTTCCATTTTATGCTTACCACGCCTAAAGAAAAAACGGTCCAAAATATGATAGCCAGATCGTTTTTCCAATAAGGTGTATCTGTTATCCCGTGAATTAAAATATAAAGCATAATTCCCAATAAAGCCAGCGCTATTTCTTTAAAATTATTTTTCGGGAGAGCCTTGTTTACAATAATTTTTATTACCCGCTTAAGCCAATGAAAAATCAGATATAAAAAACCGACCAGTCCCAAAATTCCGCCTTGCAGCCAGAAAGCTAAATATAAATTATGAGGTTGGGGAACCGCCCATTCCAGATAAGGAGAAAAATATTTTTGATATTCCAAATATTCGGATTGGAAATTTCCCGGTCCGATGCCCCACAAAAAATTATCCTTTAAAATTTTTTCGGCTGATTGCCAAATCATAATCCGCGAAGCCAAAGAAGAACGCGACGCGGCTTGCCATTCAAACGATTGCATAAACTTAGGATTATTCAATTGAGTAAATGAAATTGCCAGAAAAATAATTGCCAGGGCGAAAGCGATTTTCATTTTTTTGCCGGTTTTGTTTTTACCAGTTATTAAGCCAACCATAAAAAGACTTAAAATTAAAGCCAGCCAAGCGCCGTAAGAATAAGTAAGATAAAGAGCCAAGAGCACAGCGACTTGACTTAGGCATAAAAAAATAATTTCCGCACATTCTTTAATTGAATGCCAAGCATTAATTTTAGTCCGCGAAATTATAAAATAATTCCCTATAAAAACCGCCGGGGAAAGAAACATAGCCAAATGATTGGGAGATAAATAAAAGGCTTTTAATCTAAAATCATAAGTTAGGTTGCCTTGCAAAAAATAAATCAGCCCGATAAAACTTACCGTTACCGCGGAAAAATAAACGGCTCTGAAGATATTTTCGGCGTCTTTTTTATTTTTAACCTCGTTTAAAACAATAAAAGATAAAATTAAGGGAATTATAAACCAGCTTTTTATGATTCCCCATTCCGCTGGTTGATTTGGGTTAATTAAAGCGGAAATTACGATACCCAGAAACATTATAAAAATTCCCGCTATAATTTTTTTATTTTCTTTATAGAATACTCCCCATGAAAAATTTTTATTATCCAGTAGCCAAAACAAAAAAGCGGCCATAATTAAAACTTCCGGAATATTAAACGGCAGCCCAAACAAATAAAATTTTATCAGATATAAAGGAATTAAAAACAAGGAAAGCCGGATTAAATTTTTAGCGTTGATGATATTCATAATATTTAGTGGTATTATTCGTATTTTTTTCGCTTATCTTCAATATGTCATTCCGGAATGACATGGGATAGATTTAGAAATAAAAAGCAGGAATTCTTACGAGATTCATTTATGGGTGGCAGTTCCGGTTTTACGATTCCAAGCGCTTATCGCTATAAGAATAACTACTAGTGGTAAAACCCGAGC
>JAGYNK010000014.1 GCA_018400055.1 Candidatus Moraniibacteriota bacterium | reverse complement strand
TATTAGTTCGCAGTTCACAGAAGTTATTTTATGGTTCACAGTTATTTAATTCACCAAATTTATTTATAAACTGTGAACCGTGAATTATAAACCGTGAACTAATCACGGATGCTTGATTTTAATTTATTTATCATTTTTATAATTATTTCTAACTCATTATATAGATAGTTAAAATTTTTACTGCTAATATATTTTCTTCTTTCGGATATTTCTAAAATGGCACTACATTCATATGCAGATGTTCTAGCTATATCAAGAAAATGACTAAAATCTTTTTTGCTTCTACCACTACCCTCGGCAATGTTTAATGCTATTGAAACACTTGCCCTTTTTAATTGGCTCGTTAACGAAAATAATTCATCTTTCGGAAATTTCTTAGTTATTTGATATATTTTATCTATTATATCTAAACTTCTTTGATAAACATTCAGTTTTTCAAAATTATGCATATTTTCTCCTTTCAAATTTAATTAGTAACTGTGAACTAAAAACTGTGAACTAATCTTATCCGAATAGAACTATCAAGGCTATTACCAATGCGTAAATGGCAATAGCTTCTGCAAAAGCGATACCTAAAATCATTACGGTCTGCACCTTAGAAGCTGTTTCCGGATTGCGTCCGATGGCTTCCAACGCTTTGGCGGTTAAAAGTCCAATGCCGATACCAGGTCCGATAGCGCCGAAGCCCATAGCAATGGCCGCTCCGATAACTTTGGCTGACTCTATATTATTGAGAGCGCCTTCTACGACTGCTTTTGTTTCTTCTGTTCCCATATTTTTTATTATTTAGTTATTAATTTATTATTTAGTTATTAATTTATTATTAAAATTATTGATTCGCTTTGACAGTCTAAAATCAATCTTCAAATTCTAATGTTTCATTTCAACCGATGCCATTTTCATAAACACGAGCGTAAGCATGGCAAATACCAACGCTTGTATGAATCCTACAAAAATTTCCAAAAATAAAAACGGCAGAGGGACTAAATAAGGGACTAACATCAACATCACTGTCAATAGAACCTCCCCCGCGAAAATATTTCCGAATAAACGAAAAGAGAACGATACTATTTTAGCAAATTCTGAAATTAATTCAAGTGCGCCGACAAAACTTCCGATAAAATAGGGTTTCCGAAAGGGATTCACTAAAAATTTTCCCAAATATTTTTTAAATCCCAACGCCGTTACGCCCGCCAATTGGGCAGCTGAGACTGAAATAAGCGCGATAGCCAAAGTAACATTTAAATCGGCACTGTTGCTTCTTATAAAAGGAGCCAGTAGGGTTTCTCCGTGATGCTCCTGCTCTACTCCGATGGTTCCCAGCCCGGGAATAAGTTCTATCCAGTTGGAAAGAATAACAAAAATAAAAATAGTGGCCACTAGTGGAAAAAATTTTTTAGTTTGTTCTCTGTCCTGCGTAACGCTGTCTACTAAATTTAAAAGGGCTTCTAAAACAATTTCTATTATGTTTTGAAAACCCTTGGGGATTAAAGATATTTTTTTGTTTATTAGCCATGATCCGAGAATGATCAGCGTGGCAACAAAAACAGTCATTAAAACCGTATTAGTAACTGGAAAACTTCCTATTTTAAAAATTAATTCCGGTATTAAAGATATTTCCATAATACTCTGCCCTCCTCCCCTTTTCAAGGGGAGGAATTAAAGGAGGGGTTTTAAAAATTAAGTATTTTTTATTACCGCATTCACTTTTCTATAAACCAACCAGCTGGTAATTGATATGGATATGACGATTCCCGCCAACAACATCCACGGCGAAGTGTTTAATTTATTGTCTAAAATTTTTCCGCCGAAAGCCAGTAAAACTATGGGAACAGTTATTAAATATCCCAGTTCCCAAGCCAAGGAAACAACGGACCACTTTTTCTCATTTTTATTCATTGGAACCATTCAGGTGGATAAGAATATTGAAATTATTCCCAACTCCAAATTTCAAACTCATTTTTTTCAACATATTCTATTTTACTGCTCCATTTAACAAAAGTCAATTAAAAAAAAATTAAATTCCAAAAAATTCTTCGGCATTTTGGGTGGTTATTTCATTTATTTCTTTAAAGCTGCATTTTTTAATTTCGGCCAGCTTTTCGGCGGTGTATTTTACGAAAGCGGGTTCATTTCTTTTTCCCCGAAATTTTTGAGGCGCTAAAAACGGGCAGTCCGTTTCCAGCATAATTCTTTCAGGCGGAATAATTTTTATGGATTCGGTTATATCTTTTTCTGTTCCCTGAATTTCTTTTTTTATCGGATAAGTGATGTTGCCGTTAAAAGAAAAATAAATATTTTTAAGCTTTAACAATTTTTTGGTAAATTCCAGATCCCCACCGTAACAATGCATTACGACTCCTGTCATTCCGAGCGAAGTGAGGAATCCCGTTTTATTGTCACTGGTGATATTATTTCGGGATTCTTCGCTATCACTCAGAATGACATATAAATCATCATAAGCTTCGCGGCAATGGATAATTACCGGCAAATTTAATTCTTGAGCTAATTCTAACTGTTTAATAAATCCTTCTTTCTGCGCCTTTTTTTGCTCGTCTGTAATTTCTTTCCCGCTATGAGAAAAATAATCCAGTCCGATTTCCCCTATCGCCACCACCTTTTTATTTTTTGCTAATTGCTTAATTTTTTCAATATCTTTTTTAATTTTAAAATTAGAAAATTGAAAATTGATTGGAAGTTGGAAATTAAAAATTGAAAATTTTTTAGCGGAGCTGAAATATTGTGGATGTATTCCTACGCTGGCATAAATATTTTCATATTCTTCGGCTAGCTTTAAAGATTTTGCACTTTCTTTTGTATCCGTTCCGACATTGATTATTTTTTCTACCCCGCTTTGAAAAGCCCGCGAGATTATTTTTTCGCGGTCTTTGCTAAAATCTTGAAAATTTAAGTGGGCATGAGTATCAATCATACATAATATTTTACCGTTATTTCATTAAGTTTATTCCGCCTTCTTAAATAAAATGACCGACTCGTTGTTTTCCAAAGCTTTTTTAATTCTTTTGGATGTTTCCGGCATAAAAGGAACCAGCAGTTCCGAAATTACAAACAAATCAAAAGCCAGTTTTTCCATAATTTTCTCAAAATTTTTCCTGTCGCTTTTTACCAGCTCCCAGGGTTTATTGTCTTCAATATATTTATTGTCCTCTCGGATAACTTTCCAGATATATTCCAAAGCCTCGCTCAATCTTAAATTTTCAATCTTCTCTGAAAATTTTTCATCGGAAATGGGAAGTTTATTGGAGATTAAAAACTGGAAATCGGAAACTGAGGCCAATTTTATTGTTCTTGAAACTAAATTTCCCAAGCCGTTGGCCAGATCTGAATTATATTTTTCCACCATCCTCTCCATGGTTATGTCAATATCTTCCCCAAAAGTCCCCGCGCTTATTAAAAGATAGCGCGTGCCATCCACCCCGAATCTTCTAATCATTTCGTCAACTCCGATAATATTCCCCAGCGTTTTACTCATTTTTTTCCCGTTGGATAAAATATGCCCATGGGCAAAAATTCTTTTAGGTAATTCTATGTCCAAATAGATTAAAATGGCCAGCCAGATAGAAGCATGCACCCTAAGAATATCCTTGCCCATAAGCTGGATGTCGGGCGGCCACCACTTCATTTCAGACAACTCACTGAAGGCAAATTGTTCAATTGAACCGTTCCATCCAATTCCCGTCAAATAATTAAGAAAGGCGTCTATCCAAACATAAGCGGTATATTTTTTGTCAAAGGGAAGCGGAACTCCCCAAGAAACATTTTTTCTTGAGATGGAAACGTCTTTTAATTCATTTTTCTCCAAGAAAGAAATAATTTCGTTGCGGCGTTTTTCCGGAGAAATTTCCAGTTCTTGTTTTTTTATTTTCTCAAGAATTTGCGATTTAACTTCTTTCATTTTTAAGAGATAGCTTTCCTCTTTTATTTTTTCGGGCTTAATGCCGTGTTCCGGACATTTCCCGTCAACCAAATCGCTTTCATTTTTAAATTGTTCGCATCCGACGCAATACAGCCCTTCGTAAGTTCCTTTGTAAATAAAACCTCTGTCATAAAGAAGTTGTAAAACTTTCTGAACAGTTTCTTCGTGTTTTTTATCGGTAGTCCTGATAAAGCCGTTATAGTTTATGTTTATTTTTTCGCATAAACCCTTGAATTCTTCCGAAATTTCATTTACAAATTGCTGGGGATCTTTCTTTTTTTCTTCCGCTTTTTTCTGAATCTTCATTCCGTGCTCATCCGTTCCCATGAGTAAAAAAGTTTTTTTGCCTTGCTGATTATTCCAACGAGCCAATATGTCCGCTGCCACACTTGTGTAAGCATGCCCTATATGCGGCTTAGCGTTCGCGTAATATATGGGAGTGGTGATATAAAATTTGTTTTTCATAGTATTAAAATTTTTTTATTTAATTTTTATTTTTTATTAAGCGTTTCAGCAATAACCGCGAACTCCCCTTTTAATTTTTCCGGATTCTTTTCAAAATGTTCCAGAATTTCTCCGACGCTTCCGCGAATAATTTCTTCGTGCATTTTTGTTAATTCTCTTCCGATAATTATTTCGAGATTTTCTTTCTTGAGTTCTTTTAATAACTTAAGGTTTTTAATTACGCGATGGACCGAGTCGTAATAAATTACGGGATATTTTTGCGAAATGACTTCTTGAAAAAAAGTTTTTCTTCCTTTTTTATGCGGAGGAAAACCCAAGAATATAAATTTTTGCGTATTGATTCCGGCCGCGCTAATCAAAGTCGTTAAAGCTGACGCTCCGGGAATTGGAGAAACTTGCATTCCATTTTTTAAAACTTCCGCCACTAAAATATTTCCCGGGTCGGAAATTCCGGGAGCTCCCGCATCAGTTACCAAAGCTATATCTTTTCCTTTTTTTAACTCACCGATTAAATAATCCACTTTTGCTATCCGGCTATGCTGGTGGTAAGATATTAGAGAGGTTTTTATGTCGTAATGATTTAATAATTTTTTAGTCACCCTAGTGTCTTCGCAAGCGATTAGATTAACTTCTTTTAAGATGCGCAAGGCTCGCAAAGTAATGTCTTCTAAATTTCCTATGGGAGTGGCAATAATATAAAGCATAATAACATTTAACATATTAGCACTTTAACATTTCAACGCTTTAATTATTGTTGATATGTTAAGATGTTAAAATACTAAAATGATTTTAACCACTCATGCGCTCGCCGGAGCAGCTATCGGAAAAACCGTAGCCAATCCTTGGCTGATCATGGTCATCGTTATTCCGCTTCATTATTTTATGGATCATTTCCGCCACGGCGAATATCTGGATAAAAAAATGGGACTTCGCAAAAACTATTGGAAAATAATTTTGGATATTTCTTTGGGCTTGAGCATAATCGGTTCTGTCGCGTATTTTAAAAATTTTAGTCCGGTTCAAATGTTTTTGGTTTTCTGGGGAGCGTTTTTTTCAATGTTTCCCGATTTGCTGACATTCTTATATTGGAAATTTAAAATAGCTTTTCTAAAAAAACCTTATCAGCTACACAAATGGGTCCATAAATTTCCGCCTGATTCTCCGGAAAGTCAATGGAATTTAAGAAATTCCGTCAACGATATCTTGTTCTCCCTTCTGGCAATTGTCTGGCTTTTTCTTTGATTCTTTTTTAAAAATATATTTTCCGATTTTAAGTTTTTCAAGACGGGAAATTAAATAACTTGAATTAAATTCTGTTTTATAAGTTTAAAATCTTTTCCAATTTTTTTCCGTTTTTATGAGGACCAATCACAGCCAAATTCAACTTTTCCGGTTTAAAAATATCCCGGGCCACTCTTAAAATATCGTCCGCCGTCACCTTATCAACCATTTTGATTATATCTTCCATAGGCATTATTTTTTTTCTTTTGGTTTCCTGCTCTATGAAAAACATAGCCACTTCATCCGAAGATTCAAAATTCATAAGGCTTTTACCTTTGATATAGTCCTTGGCTTTCTGCAATTCTTTTTGATTCACTTTCGCAGAAGCGATTTTTTTATATTCTTTTAAAATAATCTCGATGGTTTTTTCCAAATTTTTATGTTCCACGCCGGCCTGAGTTGCCAAATAGCCGCAATCGCAATAATCTTCTTTTCCTGTTTTTATAGAGTAAGCCAGACCGCGCCGTTCCCGCACTTTAATAAATAAACGACTGCTCATATTGCCACCCAAAATCACCGCTAAAACAGAAAGAACGAATCTGTCCCGGTGGTTATAATCATAAGCTCTTACGCCTAAAATCAAATGGGTCTGATCGGTTTTTTTGTACTTTATTTTTAATTCGGGATGAGATTGTTTCTCTTTGATTTTTTCAACAATGGGTAAACCGTCCGCCTTTGTTTTGGAAAAATATTTTTTAATTTTATGGATTATTTCTTTTTCATTAAATTTACCCGCCACGCAGACAACGGAATTGTTAGCCACATAAAAACGTTTTATATAATTTATAAAATCTTTTCTTTTAAACGCTTCTATATTTTTTTTATAGCCGATAATATCCCATCCCAAGGGACTCTTTTTATAAAGCAAGTTTTCAAATAAATCGTTAATCACCCTTACGGGAGTATCCTCGTACATACTCAGTTCTTGTAAAATCGTTCCTCTTTCCCGTTTAATTTCTTCTTCGGCAATTTTTGAGTTTAAATACATATCAGAAATTATGTCCAGCGCAGTCTCAAAATGTTTGGAATCGACTTTAGCGTAATAAGCAGTCGTATCTTTTGAAGTGAATGCGTTAAATTCACCGCCGACGGAATCCAATTCTTCGGAGATAGCTAAAGTATTCGGACGTCTTTGGGTTCCCTTGAAAAACATATGTTCAATAAAATGGGACAGACCCGCTTCTTTTTCAGTTTCGCAACGTGATCCTACTCCTGCCATAATCATTACCGTGGCTGTTTCCGTTCCTTTCATGGGAACAGTAATCAATCGCAAGCCGTTTTTTAACTTTGTTTTTTTGTAATTCATTTATTTATTTCTGCTTATTCTAATTAAACCTGAGCACGGAATAATTTTTACTCCCCTTTTTTCCAGCTCGTCTAAGAATAAATTCATGCCGATGGAATCGGAGGAAATGTGTCCGGCCACTACCACATTAATGTGCGCCTTTTTAGCTTCTTTACGATGATCTTCACTTTGATGCATGGAAACAACCGTTCCGATTCCAGCTTGCGCCATTTTCTCATAAAGCTTAGGATTCCCTTCCGTCCCCCCGGTAAATTCCGTAATAGCTATTTTGCCGGTGTGGCAATTTTTGTCTCCCGCAAATAAAGTTGGTCCCACTCCTCGCTTTCGCGCCTCTTTATATTCGGGAATTTCATTAAGTATGTCAAGCACATCTTCTACATATTCCGGATTATTTTTTTCTATTAAGTTTTTGATAAAAGTGGCCACCATATTATCCGCCGGAGTATGTGCGTTCAGAAAACTCATTTTCAGATTTTCAGCCGCCATGGGAGATTTAAAGTGGTTAATTGGATTAACGCTCCTGGAAACTTCGCTGATTCTTATCTTCATTAATCCTTCCGCTATGTTAATCGGCACTCCGTATTGCGACAAAACATCGGCTTGCAAATGCATCACGTCATCCAGTGAAGCTAACCCTTTCCCAACCGGATGATGGGCGATGGCTGCGTCCGCTCCCAGTTTTTCCGCTATTAGCAATTCACCGGCATCAATATCAATGCCCGCTATGACTTTCTTAATTTTTTTTCCGGAATCAAAGTGAATACGAGAATCCAAATATGGATTGGTCAGCTTCTCTTTATCAAAAAATGATTTTTCTTCTTTGCTAAGTTTTTGATATTGCTTTTTAATTCTAGTCAGCTTTTTATTGATTTCCTTCTTGGGACGCAAATCATTTTTTATTCCCAAATCAATAGCCAGCTCGTAAATTTGTCTTAAAGTCATCATTTTTTAAACATTTAACGATTATTTATTTACGTCATCTTAACATACTATCATACAACTATATATAGTTATATGATAGTGCTTTCTTGATTCGCCCTTTAAAGACCTAGCAGATCTTTTAAAAATCTATGTTGCGGATAACGATCCAATAGGCTTGTATAATTATTTCTTTTATAATTTTTATTTTCTTGTTTTTGTTGTTTTTTATTTTCCTTTAGCCAGTTGGTCAAAATTTTTCGGTAAGCTCCTTTTCTGGCATTAAGCCATTGTTCAACAATATTAATGGTGTTATAGCTAACCTTTAAATCATCCCTTATTTCTTGGTATGTTTTTTCCTCAATCAGTTTTTTAGCAATTTGTACTCTTCTCGCTAACATTAATGACTCACTGGAGGTTAACAATCCCACTAAAAAATCAATTGTTTCTTTTTTTGTTTTAAGTCCATAGACAAGATCAAAAAGATCTCCAACAATCTCCATCCTTTCTTTTTGAGAAATAGAAGTCAGTTTTACCTTGGACATATTTTGTATTTTTAAATATTTTTTATATACAATTAATTTATACTATCATATATAGTTGTATAGTTGTATGATAGTACTTTATTTTTTTGCCAGACGCATTTTCAGTTCTTCATTGATTTTTTTGATTTTTACTCTCTCTTGTTCCATCGTGTCCCTGTCGCGAATAGTCACCGTTTCGTCTTTTAAGGTTTCAAAGTCTACCGTGATGCAATAAGGCGTTCCGATTTCATCTTGCCGCCTATATCTCTTGCCGATATTGCCGTTGTCGTCAAATTCGCACATATGCTGCGATTTCAAATTATCATAAATTTCTCTGGCTTTTTTTACCAGCTCCGGCTTGTTTTTAAGCAATGGGAAGACAGCTATTTTAATCGGCGCTAATTCTTTGGGAAATTTCATGACTGTCCTTTCGCTGCCATCTTCCAGTTTTTCTTTCGTAATTACGTCCGTAATTACGGCCAGAAAAGTGCGGTCCACTCCGGCGGATGTTTCCACTACAAAGGGAATGTATTTCTCATTGGTTTGGGGATCGCGGTAAGACAAATCTTTTCCGGAATATTTTGCGTGCTGTTTTAAATCATAATCTCCGCGGGCGTGTACACCTTCCAGTTCTTTAAATCCGAAGGGATATTTATATTCAATATCCCAAGCCGCTTTGGCGTAAAAAACCAGATTTTCATGCTCGTGCCATTTTAGATTTTCTTTTTTAATTCCAAGATTTAGGTAAAATTGCCAGCGTCGCTCTTTCCATTCTTTGTAGCTCTTGTCGGATTCGTCCGGATGGACAAAATATTGCATCTCCATTTGTTCAAACTCGCGCTTGCGAAAAATAAATTGGCGCGCCGTTATTTCATTCCGAAAAGCTTTGCCAATTTGGGCAATTCCGAACGGGATTTTTACCCGCGCGGAATCCAAAACATTTTTAAAATTAATATAAATTCCCTGACAAGTCTCCCCTCTTAAATAAACCGGGGTTTTACTCCAATCACTCGTGAAATTTCCCAGATTGGATTGGACTAGCAAATTAAATTCTTTGGCTTCGGAAAAATTATGGCCGCCGCATTTGGGACATTTCAATTTTTCTCTGTTTTCTTTCAGCAATTTATTAATTTCTTCGGCGCTCATTTTTTCGTCCGCAAAAACGCCGGCTTCTTCCAAGAGATGATCCACTCTCACCCGAGTATGGCACCCTTTACATTCCGCTAGAGGATCGGCGAACCCGCTGGTGTGCCCCGAAGCTTCCCAAACCTTGGGATGCATAAAAATGCTGGAATCCAGTCCCACAATATTTTCATTTTCTCGCACCATGGCTTTCCACCAAGCTGCTTTTATGTTGTTGGCCAACTCTACGCCATAAGGTCCGTAATCATAAACGGCTGAAAATCCGCCGTAAATTTCCGAGGATGGAAAAATAAAACCCCTCCTTTTGCACAGAGAAATGATTTCTTCCATCAGATCTTCATTTTGTAAATTATTTTTATCTTGTTTTTTGGTCATAATTAAAAAATGATTAAGTAATATTTTTACAATATTTTTCTTTATTTAATAATAGCTCTTCTCGGCCTTATTTACAAATAATAGTCTTGTCCAATGCAAGATGATACCGAAATGATAACCCATTCCAACGCAAAATAAGCCCGAAGGCTCATTTTGCAGGAAGGCAATTATTATTCATAATGGATTTATGAGAATCAATATGAATAATTTGCCTACTGGCAGTATAAGCCAGATGGAGAAATTTTTGAAGAGCAACGGACATATTAAGATGAAGATAGAAAAAACGGAGGAGAAG
>JAGYNK010000013.1 GCA_018400055.1 Candidatus Moraniibacteriota bacterium | reverse complement strand
AAAATAGAGGCATCTATAGATGCCTCTATAGATGCCTCTAAATAAATTAATTTATAAATCAAAAAATATGGAAATGAAAAATAAAAACCAAATCCGGTTACTGCTAAAAGGACTGAAAATAGATGTTCGTACCGAAAATTATATTGAAAAAAGATTGCAGGCCATCAAAAAAATGCTTAATAATATTCTGCGCATTGAAGTGGAGATAGAAATGGATAAAAAAGGTAAATTTAGGGCGGAGGTAATGATTAAAACTCCTCACGAGCTTTATAGAGCCGAAGAAACCACTGAAAGCGTGGAAGGCTCTGTTGATCTGGTTATGGAACAGTTAAAAGTTCAGATCAGGAGAAATAAAGATAAAGTCATAACGCTTAAAAAAAGGGGAGGGCGATCTATTAAGAAAAAAACAGTGATTGATGAGGATGCTAGATTTTGATAATGCGTCAAACGTCTGGCGAATATTTTTTATTCAGTCTCGGTTCCGTTTAGTATTTCTTCCGTAATTCTATTTTGGCAAGTTTCCCTTATATTTATATCTTTTATTTCTTGGCAAATTTTAAAATCTTTATTGGCTACGGCCAGATCTTTTAAGCAATAATCTTTTTCCAATCCGGTTAAGTTTTCACAATCTTCTTCATCTACCTCCTTGACGGGAGTTAATCCGCAAATTTGTCGGCAATATTGTTGGTCGGTCCCTGTCTCAAATTCGGCGCATTTATTTTTACAATCTTCGTTGGTAACTTCTAAAAACTCATTGGTGCTATCTTCATCTTCACCATAATCTTTCTCCTCATCTTCTTCTTCATCCATATCTTCATCTTCTTCCGTATTACCTAAATCTGTTTCATCTAAATTCAAGCTATCATGATTTAAATCATGATTTTCTTCGCTTATTCCTGCGTTCTGACTGAAATAGCGGTTCTTAATAATAGGATAAGCCCAATAGGCCAGCCCGGCAGCCAGAATAATATAAATTATTAAAAATATTTTATTTTTCATAATGTTATGTTGTTGTGGATTATGGCTGTCATTGAGAATCCCTTTATGTAACAGAATAAACTCCGCGAAGTCTGACTGTCAGTAGGCAGGTAATCCCGCAACAACAATTTCAAAAACTAAATTATATCAAGAAATAAATTACGGGATTGCCACGCCATTCCGTTCCGCTATCGCTCCACTTCATTTCTCGCAATGACATAAAATTTTTTGCGATTTTATACTAGATTCCCGCCTGCATAGGAACAATAAACTAATAAACTTTCAAAATATCAATTCCGCTATAATAATATTCCAGAATCCTATCCCAATTCCAATTATAACTGTCTCCGGCAAGACTTAAAGCGCCGTGGGCGGAGAGTCCAACCATATGATTGCCCAAAGAAACCAAATCGTCAGTGCTCAAAGAGGGATGCTGTCCGTAAGGATCGCT
Source organism: Candidatus Moraniibacteriota bacterium (assembly GCA_018400055.1). Lineage (GTDB taxonomy): Bacteria > Patescibacteriota > Minisyncoccia > Moranbacterales > UBA9337 > M55B143. The sequence goes on along the minus strand of JAGYNK010000013.1, from coordinate 1,639 downwards.
GACGGATTGGCACCAAGGATAGTTATTTGATCCCCAGCGCTCTTCAAAGCTTCTGGTCCGTCCGTCAGTCCAAGAGCTGTAAGGCGTAATGGCTATACGGCCGCCGGACATAACGATTTTTCCTTGAGTATCTATGGCGGCGTTTTTTATTCTAGCGTGTCCCGTTTCCCAATCATAACCGTAATAAAGCTGATTGCCGGGAGTGGCGTTTACTTTAAATCCTTCACTGGCATATTTGGTACTGAATTTTATTTTCCAGTAGCCGTAAGTTCTGAAAGAAGCTGTCATAACTCGATTGTAGTCCATATCACCCGTACCGGTTATTTCTCCCATTCCCCAGACATAATGTTCCAAGGGAAGAGAATTAATCACCCAGATTCTTTTTGAATCGTCGCTGTAACTTAATTTTATTTTACCCCGATATTGGTCAAAAGATGAAGAAGGGCGGTAAGCGTCAAATATCATCGTGTCGTTATTGCCATCCGCCGCTTCAAAATAAACTATTTCATCGGAAAGCGTTTCCGCCATGGAATCATATATTTTTAAATGACCCTTGCTGTCATAAGTAACCCTGGTGACAGTATCAGCCGGGATAACGGCCAGCACGGCTCCGCTATCATTTTTTATGACATAACTTTTATTGGCTTTAATTTTAAAAGGAGACTCGCGGAGACCGTCGCGGGAATAATACCATAATCCTACGGTAATTTCCGGACCCAAGGCTCCTCCGCCTAAATTAGCTTCGCCCAAGTCTGTTGCCGGATTATTTAAATAAGCGCGGTAGCGATTGTAGCCGTCTTTATATATTTGCTTACCGTACTTTTTGTATTTTTTATATTTGTCCTTATTGTATTTTCTATATTTGGCGTATTTTTTATATTTTTTATATTTATGTTTGTAGCCGCGATATTTTTTATAATAATCCCAATATTGTGCATAATAAGGATAAATGTCCGGATCCTTCTTGTATAATTTGTATTTATAATAATAACTTTTATAGATTTGTTTTTCTTCATAGCTTTCAAACTTATATTTTTCTTTATATTCTTTGTATTGGCGGTAAAGCTTTCTTTTTTTATATTTTTTATACTTTAAATATTTCTGGTAATAATCCAAATCTTGCTCCAGCTCTTCATCACTGCTTTCAGAAACTTCATCCTGAGCATATGAGTTAGTAATTGGCAATCCGTAGCTAGTAACTAGTAATAAAAAGATAAGAATATATCCTACTATTCTGAATGTTTTCGTCATTTTGAATCCCATGCGAATATCGCCAGCTTTATTAAAATCTTTGTAGTTTAATTTGTTTTTTTGTTTCATTATTAAAATAATACCTTTTTTTGGGAAAGTTTACAAATAGGTAAAATTTACATTTTGACTGCGGAAAAATTTTTTATTAAAGTAAATGCAAGACTTAACTTAATTTAAAAACGCAAATTAATTTGTTTTAATTCGTACTAGAATAACATAGACAGAATAATTTTCAATTTGCATTGCGGATTATTATTGTGTGTAAAAAATAATTAATCATTATCTCACGGTCGTGAGATAATGATACTTTTCCAAAACTCAATAAAAATCAATAATTTGTAGGATTCGTCAGCGTTGTTTATAATTTCTCTTTATGTCATTCCGGAAT
>JAGYNK010000012.1 GCA_018400055.1 Candidatus Moraniibacteriota bacterium | reverse complement strand
AGATTTCTATGCTGTCTTTGTCTTTTGTCCATGTTTAATACCAATATAAGATTTCTACTTTTGTAGATATCCTATTATATTTTTGTATTCTTTATGTTTAATACCAATATAAGATTTCTACTTTTGTAGATTTGGCTAAAATATCATCCCAGGTCATGTTTAATACCAATATAAGATTTCTACTTTTGTAGATTAGGTGCCGGTATAGGTGGTAGTATCGGGTTTAATACCAATATAAGATTTCTACTTTTGTAGATTTGATGATTCGCCACTTGACCCTGTCGCGTTTAATACCAATATAAGATTTCTACTTTTGTAGATGCTTTTTAATACTTGACAAATTACGGAAAGTTTAATACCAATATAAGATTTCTACTTTTGTAGATTTATCATTAGTAGCTTTAATTTATTTTAAAAAAACTTATAAAGTATTTCGATTATTATATTGAATTATCGATTATATCTCTTGTACTTATTTCGTCAACATCTTGCTTACTTGCGTTTACATGGTTTCTTAAGGATATGATTATAGCTGACTTTGCAGCTAAATTTTTATTGTTATCTTATGTAATATTTAGTTTAATGTGTGGTTACTTATGGAAATTAGGTCATTGTTCAATTATAATCTCAGAAATTTAACAATTGATTGATGATAGTACTCGTTAGATATGTATAGACATATAAATCAATATCTACTACAATATAAATATGCTATTAGTTTGCTTCTTAGGGATCTAAAGAAAACTTAAGTCTCTAAATATACAATCTAATAGGAGGGAATAAACTATGTCCTTTAACAAGGTTAAATATTCAATACCTAATCTTAGATTCAGAAATTTTGTTCTTTCGAAAAATCAATATGTTTTTACTGGCCTAGAAGACATAAAAAAACATCTTGATTTTTATGGTGCTGCAAAAGAAATACTAATTTTTGCAGGAGAATTATGTCCAGATTTTTACGAAGATGAAATATTTCTCAATAACATCAGAAAATCACTCGATGGAAAATGCATAATAAAAGTAATTTTTGGACCAGCTTTTCATGTTGAAACCAAAAAGTTTTTAAAGATTGCTTGTTCGTATAGCAATATTCACCTTTATAGGCGTAGAGAGAGGGATTCTGCCCATTTTAGGATAGTTCGAGATAAGACAGGTTATGAATTTGCCTTTATTGATGAACGTCATCCAATAGGTGTAGACAAGGAAAATAGAAAAACCTATATGCTTGCCAAGGGCTACGATCTTGAAATAAAAAAACTTAAAAAGAAGTTTCGAACTCTTGAAAGTCCAGAAACGCAACTTGACAAAAAGAAGTTTATTAAAGAGTTCACTAGGCGGGGACAAGATAAAGAAACTAAAGAATTCTTTGGTTTTATAACCGAAAAAGGAGAAGGAGGGCCTCGGTTAGCTGATATAACGCAAATCAAACAATTAGCAGAAGATGTTGAGACATTGAGACTCGCAAAGAAAACAAATTACGAATAAAATATTTTTCTACAGTAAAATTAACAACATAAAGTCCTTAATTTTTAAGGACTTTTTTATTAAAACGCCAGCGTAGCTAGTGAATACGTTTAAAAACGCAGCTTTTTAAGACTAAAAAACTCACTGATATTAATTGAGATAAGGTCTCCTATTCTTGCTTATTTTGCATAGGATTTCGGACTACCAGCATTTATTTTTGCCAGAACCAGGCGATTTGGGTTTTGGCGGAGCAGGCATTTTCGGAGGCACATAACCACTGCCCGAATCTCTTGGCGGCATCCTGTTTGTGAATCTTGATTTGCCCAAGCCCTCCAGACTTGGCAAGACCTTTCCCACGATCCACGGCTAAATCCTTTGTATCAAAATGTCCTGAAGATCTCTGTCCGCCCTTCCTTTTTACACCCCAGCCACCGGCATGCACTTCAGGATATAGCTGAGTGCCGCACAGAGGCCCTTGGGGGCCACCTGACCCAGTGCAGCCACTGCGCTCATCTTCGTTATTCCTATCATTCCTGTAAAAACCGAAGCTGTCCCAAATGTCATAGAACCGATACGGACAGATGGCTCAGTAGACGACAGAGAGAAGTCCTTCCGGTTACTTACTTCCACGTGGTGTTCACCCTCCCGAAGCAACTGGGCCATATCGTCCGTTCACACCAAACAGTCCTCTTCAATGTCTTATTTATGACTGCGGCCCGATCACTCATGAAACTCGCTGCTGACGAAAGATACATTGGTGGACAGATCGGGCTGCTCTGCGTTCTTCATATATGAATAAGAGCAATGATCTGGCATCCGCAAATCCACTGTCTGGTGCCAGGCATTGGTTTCCACATCGATGAACAATACCATCTCCCCAAAGGGAAAAACTATCTTGTCCCCGTAGTCGCGCTTTCAAGGATCTTTCGAGTAAAGTTCATGTCCCTGGCAAGAAAGGCACTCCCGGATCTCACTTTCCTGAAGTCTCTCCGGAAGACCGATTGGGTGGTCTACAGTAAATCCGCCGTGCAGGGTGCTGATGGTGCTTACGTATCTTGCGTTTAATACAAATATAAGATTTATACTTTTGTAGATCTCTGATGCTATAATAAAATTAATTCAGTAATTAATTCTTGAATTAATTACTGAATTCTTAAAAAGGGCAGGAGTGGATAAAATTAATTAATTAAGTTTTTTTGTATGACTAATATTTATCTTGATATAGATGGTGTTCTCTTGGCGAAAGATAATAATCCAGCCAAGTACGCCGACGAGTTTATTAAATATGTTGTCAGTAATTATCCAACTTATTGGCTGACAACCCGTTGTAAAGATGAAAATCATTATTTAAATGAGATTTTAGGTAGATTTTTTCCAAGTGAAACAATGGAATACATTAGACAGATAAAGCCAACTATATGGAGCGACTGGAAAACAGACGCCATTGATTTTTCCTCGTCCTTTTTATGGTTTGATGATAATCTATTTGAAAAAGAAAGAAAAGAACTTTTAGAGCACGATACACTTGAAAACTGGATAGAAGTTGATCTCAGAAAAAATGAAAATATGCTTGGTGAATTTCTCGCTAGTTTTCCAATACCGATAGAGAAATTAAGAAACTAACTAGCGGGGAGAAGGCTGTCAGCGCTTAGGCGCTGTTTTTTTATTGCAAACTATTTTAGCTTGCTTTTTTATTATTTTTAAGCTAGTTTTTTTATACGGATGATAGTTTATGGATCAAGCTGTTAGTACCTTTAAAACTAAAACTTTTAAAAAAGGAGATGAGATGAGTAAACCAAAAGGAATTCGATATGTAGCTGGAGAAATCAAAGAAGGAATAGAGCTTCTTTATGTAAGTGAAAAGAGAATAAGGTATGTGGAGTATCCTTTTGAGTGGAAAAGGATGCTGATTCAGCCTTATTGCGGGATCGGAAAAGAATTTACTGGCATATTTTCCAAACCCTTGGTTGTTGGCGCTTTTGCTTACAATCCTGGGACAGAAAATTTTATTAAGAATGTTTATGGATATGTCGGAGTGCAGGTCTTTAGCAGGGAGCCTGGATTTTTCAATGAAAATCCCAGGGTAATGGGTAAAGATTGGGTTGAAAGTGTTGAAACTGTCGGCGAGCGTCATTTTAAAGCTCGGGACGATAATAACGGCTATAGGCTTGTGGAAGCCTATCGCGCTTTAAGGATCTTAGATGCCTCGGACAGTTTCGGGTCGCGAAATCTTACTGCCAGTCTTTTGCTGTCCGGAATAGGCGGAATTGATTATTTCAAAGAAGGCATCGGTACCTGTCTTTCAAAACTTTCTGTTACCCAGCTCAAAGAGATTTTGAAAAGCTTTCCCTTAAATCTAATGGAGGTCTACGGGTATATTTTAGAATATTACGGAGCCTTTCCCAGTGTCTCCGAAATGGATATGGCAATAGCTAACGGCTATGATGAAGTAAAAGAATATCGTAAGCGAGTTTCCATTTCTCTTTTAGATGAAGAGAATAACCGTGAGCATAATGAAGCCAGAAGGATTTTAAATAGGCTGGCGGACAATGTCAGGGCATGGTGTTGTTGAGCAGCTGAGCGGCTATTGTATGCAGCAAGCCTTTGGAAAAATTCCAAAGGTTTTTTTATTGCAAACCGCGGTGATTGTGGTAAAATTATTTTATGAGAGAAGACATCATTAAAACCAAGCTGGAAAAGTTGGAAGGTTTAAAGCATTCCAAAATGGAAATTTATCCGGAAAAATCCGAGCGTTCTTTTTCCAATAAGAAAGCGACGGATGATTTTGATTCCATAAAAAAAGATATTTTTTTAGCGGGACGTTTGAGATCGCTTCGCCCTATGGGTAAATCCGCTTTTGCTCATATTGAAGACGGTTCGGGAAAAATCCAGTTATTTTTGAGTGAAAAAAATATCGGTCAGGAGAAATATAAATTGTTTGTAAAAAATATTGAAATCGGAGATTTTGTTCAAGCTAAGGGAAAATTATTCAAAACTAAAACCGGCGAGAAAACACTGGAAGTTAATGATTGGATTATTTTAAGCAAGAGTCTGCGTCCCATTCCTACGGAATATTACGGGATTAAGGACACGGAAGAACTTTTAAGGAAAAGATATTTAGATATTTTGATTAATCCCGAAGCGAAAGAAATCTTTAAAAAGAAAAATATTTTTTGGCAAGCTGTCCGAAGTTTTTTGGTCAAGCAAGGTTTTTTGGAAGTGCAAATGCCGGTTTTGGAAAATGTTCCCGGAGGAGCTGAAGCCAAGCCGTTTATTACTCATCACAATATTCTAAACCGTGATTTTTATTTGCGCATTTCTTTAGAGTTACCGCTGAAAAAACTTTTGGTGGGCGGATATGAGAAAGTTTTTGAAATCGGAAGAGTTTTTCGCAACGAAGGAATTGACCGAGAGCATTTGCAGGAATTTGATCATATGGAATTTTACTGGGCTTACGCGGATATGGAGAAGGGCATGGAGTTGACGGAAAAAATGTTCAAAGAAATCGCGGAAAAAGTGGCGGGAGATAAAAAGAAGGAAAACAAAATAGTTACTAAGTATAAAAAGCAAGAAATAATTTGGTCGGATGATTTTCCGCGAGTAGATTATTTTGAAGAGTTTAAAAAAGAAACGGGTATTGATTTAAATGAAGATGTCAGTGTTGAAGATTTGAAAAATAAAGCGGATGAGTTGAAAATTGAATACAAGGATGCTTACGGCAAAGGAAGAATAATAGACACTCTTTATAAAAAAACAGTGAGGCAAAAATTAATCCAGCCGTGTTTTTTGGTCGGTCATCCCATTGAGGTTTCTCCTTTGGCAAAAAAGGATTCCGGCAATCCCAAAAAAGTTTTAAGATTTCAGCCGGTGGCTTGCCAGTCGGAGCTGGGCAACGGATTTTCGGAATTAAACGATCCTTTGGAACAGAAAAAACGTTTTGAAGAACAGATGAAGTTAAGGAAGGCGGGGGACGAAGAAGCTCAGATGATGAGTGATGATTTTATTGAGGCTTTGGAATATGGCATGCCGCCGGCGGTAGGCTTTGGGATGAGTGAAAGACTGTTCGCCGTTTTAATGGATAAATCGGTCAGAGAGACGGTTATTTTTCCGCCTATGAAAGAGAAAAAATGAGGAAATAATTATAAGTTCCAAATTCGTAGAAAGTTACTTTTGTTGTCTTAAATCCATATATCCATTTATGGAACAATATTATAAAATAAACGAAAATGGCCAAAGTCAAACCTTATGAAATTGACCCCGGTGAGAAACGCCGGACAATAAAAGATTTATTTGAAGTTATATCCGGATTAAGAACAAAAGACGAAATAATAAACTTTTTTCTGGGACTTTTTACTGCCAGCGAAGCTTTGATGATTGCCAGAAGAATTCAGATTGCCAAGATGCTCATAGAAGACAACAGCTATGAAGAAATCAAGGAAAAGCTGAAAGTGAGCAGTCAGACAATTCATAAAACAGACCAGTGGTTGCATAACAGTGATGATTTACAAAATAATTGGCTTGTTGACAGAATTAAAGGAGCAGAAAAAAAGAAAATAAAGAGAGATAGTAGAAATTATTCAGGAAGTTTACTGAATAAGTATGCTCATCACAGATTTTGGAAAGACTTGTTTTAATTGTGTTATAATTTAGGTGTATAATTTCATATAATCATACGATCTGTCGCAGACAGTAATGGAGAGATTTAATTCAATATAGCTTGTTCCATATATCCATTTATGGAAAGAGATGGAGTGATTATGTTATAGAATGATTATAGAATAAATTATTAAATAAAATTGGAATACAATTGAAATAAGATTGGAATAAGATTATCCAAAATGAGTCAAGGAAAAGGAAGCATTAACAAGATAAAGCAAGTAACATGAAAAAGGTAATGGTTTTCGGAACCTTTGATATTTTTCATCCGGGGCATAAAAATTTCTTAAAGCAAGCGAAAAAATGCGGAGATTATTTAATAGCGGTTATTGCCAGAGACAAAACGGTTAAGGATGTTAAAAAAAGAAAGGTGATAAATAACGAAAAAGAAAGACAAAAAACGGTTCAGGAAAGCCAGCTGGCGGATAAAGTCATTTTGGGAAGTTTGGGAGATAAATATGAAGTAATAAAAAAAAATAAACCCGAAGTAATTTGTTTGGGTTACGACCAAAAGTTCTTTATAAATAAATTGGGAGAAAAATTAGAAGAATTTAAATTAAATACGGTTATTGTCAAAATGAAATCGTATCATTCTGAAATTTACAAATCATCTAAACTAAAAAGGAGGAGCTGAAACATGTGTTGTGAAAACATTAGCCACAAATATTCACCGGAAGAAATTGAAAAAATATCCCAAAGAGCTAAAAAATGGGTTATTTCTCTCGAAGGTCAAGCGGCCATGGAAGAAAGTATAAAAATGGCCTATGAGCATTGGGAAAAAATAAAAAGTGATGAAGGAGCTGAATCTTCTGCGGATATTCATGAACCTTATATGTAAGCGTAGATAGAATTTTCTCTTTAGAGGAGTGGAGCGTAAAGCGCTACACTTCATAAAAAATTTAATATATATTTTAATCTAGATTAAAATATAGATTTCTATTTTTTCCATTACTTACCGAGAAATTAACTTTCTGAAAGGATAACCAAATAAAATATTATATTAATTGTAGGATTCGTCAGCGTTGTTTATAATTTCTCTTTATGCCATTCCGGAAT
>JAGYNK010000011.1 GCA_018400055.1 Candidatus Moraniibacteriota bacterium | reverse complement strand
AGTCTCTCTTACAGGAATAACTTTGACGCCTTCAATTAATCCGAAATTATGCAATCTTTCTTTAATGGCATAACCAGCCTTTATTTCTTTAATAACGCCGCGTTTTCCCAGAGGAAGTTGAAAGAGTGATAGTTTCATAAAATTAAATTAAAATTAAGCTAGAAACATTTTAAATTATATCACATTTAATTTTATTGTTTAGTTATAAAAAAGCTTAGTTAAGCTAGCGATAAAAATTTCGCAAACTTGATTTTTACGCAGAATAGTGTATAATAGAAATAGGCAAATAAAAAACGGGTGATGCCCGTTTTTTGCGTTTTTGTCTAGAATTATGAGTTATTTCAATTCATTAAGACGTTGATTGGGCTTTTTTAAAGTATAAAAAATAAAATGTTTCAAGAAAAAAATTCTTTAAATAAAAAAAGCGGACTTAAGTCTTTTGTGATTTTATTGATCATAATTTTGCTAAATTCCTTAATTCTTTTTATTTATTCTTTTAATCGAGAGACTCAAAAAGAAGTTTTAGTAATGGAAAACAAAGAAGAGATAAATGAAAATCTGAAAAAAAAGATAGAAGAAATGACAAGAGGTTATCCTATAGAAAAAATGGCCGGTCTTATCGCTACTAAAGATGAAAAGGTGGCGGCGCTTATTGTCAGTATTGCCAAAAAAGAAAGCGATTGGGGAAAAAGAGTTCCCTTGCTTAACGGTCGGGATTGTTATAATTATTGGGGATATAGGGAAAAAAGAGAACGTATGGGAACCGACGGACATACTTGTTTTAATAATCCCAGAGACGCTATAAATACGGTAGGAAACAGAATTAGCGAGCTTGTTTATAAGGAAAAACTGGATACTCCCAGCAAGATGATTGCTTGGAAGTGTGGTTCTTCTTGCGCTTCACATAGCGAGGAAAGCGTAAAGAAGTGGATCAGCGATGTGGATTGGTATTTTCAAAAATTGGTAAATTGAATTTTTGTGTTATACTTCTTACAAGATTTAAGAACATTTAATTTTTAAAAATCGCAAGCAATACTAGAAAGCTCGTAAATAAATCAGTGATAATCAGAGCGTGATTAGTGTTGATTGGAGATTTATGTCATTATGAAAAACAAAATCATAAGCTGGCTAGCGGCCACTTTAGCCATTATTGTTTCCGCTTATATCCTTCCCGGAGTGGTTGTGTCAACTTTCTTTGCCGCTTTTGTAACAGCTGTTGTGCTGGGAATTATAAACGCTTTTATAAAGCCAATCCTTTTGGTTTTAACCTTGCCCTTAAATGTTTTGACTTTGGGCTTATTCACTCTTATTATCAACGCTTTATTGATAATGCTGACGGGAGTTATCGTGCCCGGTTTTGAGGTTTTCAATTTTTGGTGGGCGCTGTTATTTGGTTTGATTTTATCTTTAGTTAGCTTTGTTTTACATAGTGTGGTTAAGGATTAATTTTTTATGTCATTGCGCGGGAATGGAGTAACCGCGACGATCCCTGAATTATAATTCTGGGATTGTTTCGTGGAATTTATCCCGTTGTATAACGGGACTCGCAATAATAGAAACTGCCAGTGGGTTTCTCGAAGTTTATTCCGTATTTATTGCGAAGTTAGGATAATATAATAAAATCCCTGAATTTAAACAGGGATTTTTTATTAAATAGGTTTGTTTTATTTTTCTAATCCACATCCGGCAAAACGCCTAAAGAGTCGTTAAAGCGATTGATAAAGCTGAATAAGCCAACTACGCTGGTGATTTCCACAATCTGATCATCGGTAAAATTTTCTTTCATCTTGGCAAAAATTTCCGGATCTATATTGTAAGCGTGTTCAGTGGAAGCTTCCGCGTATTTTATGGCTACTTTTTCTTTTTCGTCGGAAATTTTATCCAACTGGGCAATTTCTTCATCGGCTATTCCCAAATCTTTTAGCGCCATTTTGGAAACGCTTACGCAAAACTCGCACTTATTGATTTCTGAAACGCGATAAGCCACTTTCCATTTAAGCAGTTTATCTGCCGGCGCATCGTCCATAATGGATTTAAAAAGAGTAAAAAATCCGACCAGCACATCTTCGCAATTAGCCATAACTCGCATCCATTTGGGGACTTTGCCAGTAGATGACTTAATTTTTTCAAACAATTCCTTGGCTTTTCCTTTGGTTTCTTCGTCAGTTACCAAATGAACTAAAGGCTTGGGAGTTTCCATAAAATTAACCTATAACTTATGACTTACCACTTGTAACTAAAAATAAAGTTATGAATCGTAAATCGCAAATTATGTTTTTAGATTTTATGCTTCTATAATAAACCATTATAAAAAAGCGGGCAAATACAAAACCCCTCCTTTTTTAAAAAGAGGGGGATAATTAAATAAAAAAATTTTAAATTTTAAAACATTCAAAAATTCTGAGTCTTTTTGGATGTCTTAATTTTCTTAATGCCTTGGCTTCAATCTGGCGGATGCGTTCCCGAGTAATATTAAATTGATTCCCAATTTCATTTAGGGTATGCTCCTTTTTTTCTCCGATTCCAAAACGGAGACGAATAATTTTTTGCTCTCGAGAAGTCAATTCTTTTAGAATAAGCCGGGTTTTTTCTACTAGTTCTTTTTCCTTTAATTTATCTTCAGAAGAAACCGTTTTTGGGTCTTTTACAAAATCTCCTAGCGTTGTTAAACCGTCTTTATTGCCTACCGGAAAATCAAGCGATAGAGCATGCAAAAGATTTTTCTGAAGCTTTGCTTGAAGTTTTTCTATTTCTTCTTCAGGGACACCCATTTCAAGGGCAATCTCTTTCGTTTTGGGTTTTTGTCCCATTTTTTGGATTAAGCGCTTATTTGCTCGGGCATACGCATTAATGGTTTCTATCATATGAACCGGAATACGGATAGTCCTGGATTGATTGTTCAGCGCCCGAGTAATGGCTTGGCGAATCCACCAGGTGGCATAGGTGGAAAATTTATAGCCTCGGCGGTAATCAAACCTTTCTACCGCGCGAAAAAGTCCCAAATTCCCTTCTTGAATTAAATCCAAAAAGGAAAGGTTATGTGAATGGTTCACGTATTTTTTAGCAATACTTACCACCAGGCGGAGGTTGGCTTCTATTAAAACCTTTTGTTGATCCGTTAATTTTTTTCTTGAAAGATTTTTTTCTTCGCTTTCTGAAAATAAAAAAGGGGTTGTTTCTTTTTTTAATTCAATCTGATAAATTTCCTCAGCGATATTTTTTTCTTCTTCGGGTGTTAAAATTCCTCCTTTTATGCTTCTCAAATACAGTCCGAGAAGATCGGGATCGTTTTTCATAAACTTCTCCTTTTAGCCATATTTAAGGTACTGGATTAACTATAAGCCTAATGATAAAATTTAGTCAATAGTTTATTTTTATTGTATTATAAATATAGCCTGTAGGATTCGTCAGCGTTGTTTATAATTTCTCTTTATGCCATTCCGGAAT
>JAGYNK010000010.1 GCA_018400055.1 Candidatus Moraniibacteriota bacterium | reverse complement strand
AAAATTTCTTTCTCTAATTCTCCAATCTTGCTCTCGTTTTCTTTTCTCTTTTTTTGCAACTTTCCAATTTCCAAAAGTTTCTCTTCTAACTTAATTAAAATATTTATTGGAAAAGAAACTTTTCTTAGAGATTCCTGAATAAATTTATTATGAAGTTTATCGAAAAGCGGTTTCATTATCTCATGATACAGTTTGTCTTTTTCTAAATCGTCTTTGATAACCTGCTTGAGCATCTTTTTTGTTTGTTCGGTTTGTGGTCTCAACTCAAACCTCAAAGTTTTTGAAAGTTCGTAAAGATTTGTAAAATCTTGAAATATTTTTTTATTTGTTGTCATAAAATTATTATTTTTAATTCCCAATTAAAATTTACTTTATTAAATGATAATGCTATAGATACAATTCAATACGACAAACTTTCCTATTTCCCTCTATAATCCCTGATCACCACTCCGCCTTTTACTCTGGTAACTCTAACCAACTGTTTCTCTTTCCACTTTAAAGACCGCATCATTTCAATGGGAAGCGTTAAGCCGATAGATTTCCCTCCGCCGGAGCGAGTCAGTTTTCTGATATTTTTTTCGCTTAATTTTCTTCTGCCCATATTTTTTATAAAGAATTCCTGAATTAATTCCTGAATTAATTCCTGAATTCTTTTTAATTTAATTTTAAAAACTTTCCTCCGCTTAGAAATATCCTTCTTTGGAAAAAAGCAAGACGCATTGCTTAGACTTATTCTAGCTAAATTTCGCGTGCTTGGCAACGCAAAGGATTAAAAAAACAGCGCCTAAGCGCTATTTTAATATAAACAATGAAATTGCCACAACCATCCCGACTTTATGTCGGGATTCCCTGATAATGACAGTAAAATTCAAAGTTTCGTAATTTAAAAAATCCATTAAATCACTTCCAAAATTTCATATTTTACTTTTCCCCGCGGAGTATCAACCTCAACCTTATCCCCCTTGGCTCTGCCTATAAACGCTCTGCCCAAAGGCGACTCATTGGATATTTTAGAATTTAACGGATCTGCTTCGCTGGAGCCCACAATATGAAATTCCATTTCGTTTTTGTCCGACTTAACTCTTATAGTTGAATCTAACTGAACGCTGTTTGAAGATTTGTTATGTTTCACTACTTGGGAATTTTTTGCCATTTCCTCCAATTTTGCGATTCTAAATTCATTTTCATTTTGTTGCCTTTTCGCTTCGCTATATTCCGCATTTTCACTTAAATCTCCTTGTTCTTTGGCTTCCTTGATGGCCTCCGCTATCTCCTTTCTTAATCTTTTTTTTCTGTCATTCAGCTCTTTTTTTATTTTTTCCAAACCTCTTTTGGTGATAAGTTTTCCCATTTTATTTCGTGTAAAAAATTAAAAATACTGCTTGGAATAATAACAGAATGGTTATTTTTGTCAACCGCTTTATTTTTCACGCTCAGAAAAATACCACTCATAAATTTTTTGAGTGATAGGAACCGCATTATATTCGTTGTCCGTCTGATCTTCTATTAAAACTATCAAAGCGATTTCCGGATTTTCATAAGGAGCGTAAGAAACAAACCAACCATGCGTTTTATCCTCCGTTCCAAACTGAGCCGTTCCCGTTTTTCCGGCCACTTCCACGGGAAGATTATTTAAAGCCATAGCGGTTCCTTCCGTAATAGTCATCCTCATTCCCTCTTGAACTGTTTTTATAATTTCCTCGGAAGCCAAATTGTCCCTGATAATTTTAGGCGCGCAATTTATTGATTCCTCATCACTTTTTATAATCTGAGAAACTAGGCGTGGTTCGTATAAAGTTCCACCATTGGCGATAGCCGCTATGTAATTGGAAATCTGTAGGGGAGTAGCTGTAATAAAACCTTGTCCGATAGCTGCGTGATAGCTGTCTCCCACATACCATTTTTCGCCTAGGTTATCCTCTTTCCACTTTTCATCCGGAATTAATCCCTTGGCTTCTCCCGGAATGTCAATCCCGCTGTAATTTCCCAAACCGAATAAATTTTCATACTCTTTCATTTTATCCATTCCCAGCCCTTTTATATTTCCGTATCCCCCACCCAAAGTGTAAAAGAAAACATCGCTGGAAACCGCTATGGCTCTTTTTATGTCGGTAAAACCGTGCGCTTTCCAGTCGCCAAAAAAATAACTGCCCAGACTGATTCCCCCCCGACTTTCAATCTGCTGATTCTTATCAATCGTTTTCTCCGAAAGCGCGGCTACGGCAATAAGAGGCTTCAGGGTTGAGCCCGGAGGATATTTTCCGCTGATAGCCCGATTAAAAAGCGGTTGAGAAGAATCAGTTATTAATCTTTGATAATCACCCGCGGATATGCCTCCGGCAAACAAATTATTATCAAAACTCGGAAGACTGACTAAGGCCAATACCCCTCCATTTCTCGGATCAATCGCCACCGCGGCCGCTTTCCTTGTCTTTTCTTCTCCTAAAGCTACATTCAGCGCGTCAAAAATATTTTTTTGCAAATCGGCATCAATATTTAAAATCAGGTCATTTCCTTGCCGGGGTTCAATAATTCCCAGCTCTTTTTTCACATTTCCCAACGAATCAACTTCCACGCTGTAATATCCGTGGTTGCCTCT
>JAGYNK010000009.1 GCA_018400055.1 Candidatus Moraniibacteriota bacterium | reverse complement strand
GATATGTGGCAACCTACCAACATAAAATTTCTAATTTCTAATTATCAATTTCTAATAAAATATCCAATGCCAAATATCCAATGCCAAATTTTTTTGAAATTTGGCATTAAGAATTTAAAATTTTTTTTGGAAATTATAAATTGATAATTAGAAATTTTAAACAACTTTCCATCCTTTTCCGGTTTCTACGATTTTGCCGCGGATTTCAAAACCGCTGGCAAGCTTATGACCTCCGCCTCCAAGCCTATGGGCTATTTCGGAAACGTTTACTCCTTTATATTCTTCGGAACGCAAACTTCCTTTTATAGTCTTTTCATTATATTGCGAAAGGACCAGCGAGAATTTAGCTCCGGGCACGGTGTCCAGAATGGAAGAGACTTGGGACACATCTTCCATGGAAGCGTTGCATTGCTCAATATCTTTCTGGGTGATAACCGTAACGATCATATTGTTTTTTGGATTTATTTTAGCTTTTTCAAAAGCCTTGCCCCAAAGCTTTAAGGTGGATATTTTTTTATTGGCAAATCCGGCATGAGTAATTTTATTCAGGGAAGCGCCTTTCTTCATTAAGTTGGAAGCGATTTCCATCACTCTTACCGTAGTGTTGGAATGCTGGAAATTTCCCGTATCGCTGGATATTCCCAATAGCAGAAAAGTAGCCACGCGGCCGTTTATTTTCGCTTGATTAAATTCTAAATAATCATAAATTATTTCGCAAGCGGAAGAAGCGCTCGGATCAATGATTCTAACATCTCCCGGAATAGTTATATCCGGATGGTGGTCAATCAGAACGGTAATTTGATTTTCGGAAAGTTCCGGCTTTATTTTGTCAAAACCCCTTTCTACACTATCACTGGCAATAATCGTATCGTAAGATTTCAGATTAAGATGGTCCGGATAATTAAATTCAAAAGGAATCAGATTTTTAAAATATTCCGGAAGCGGGTCAAAGCAGGCGATGTCGGCGGTTTTTCCCAGTTGTTGCAAATATTCTTTTAAAGCGGAAACCGAGCCGATCGCATCTCCGTCCGGACGCGTATGCGGGACGAGAAGCAGTTTGTCGGATTTTTTTATTATATAATTTAAGGTTTTGAATTCAGAAT
This sequence comes from Candidatus Moraniibacteriota bacterium, assembly GCA_018400055.1. Taxonomy (GTDB): domain Bacteria; phylum Patescibacteriota; class Minisyncoccia; order Moranbacterales; family UBA9337; genus M55B143. The sequence goes on along the minus strand of JAGYNK010000009.1, from coordinate 483 downwards.
TAAAATTAATCATATAACTCGCAATTTGCAACTTGCAACTAAGGCAAAGTAAATTTTTTAAATTACTAATTGCCGATTACTAATTACAATTTACTCAATATTTTCTCTATCTTATCCGCCTCCGCTTCAGTAGTGTCAATTTTAAATATAATTTGCGGGAGCTTTCTGATTTTAATTTCTTCACCCAATTTTTTTAAAATTGAATGAGACTCTTTTTCAAGCGTTTTAAAAGCGTAATTTATTTCTTTTTCCGGAAAAACGCTGACGAATACGCTAGTATATTCCAGATCTTTGGTGGTGTCAACCTTGGAAACGGTTAAAAAAACTCCCGGCTTAAGATTTAACTCGCGGGATAATATTTGAGAAATATGCTGTTTTATCAAGCTGTTAATTTTATCAATTCTGTATGACATTTTTTTGCTAATTAACTTAAATTACGAAATGATTAATCCTATTGTCATTGCGAGAAATGAAGCGAGCTTT
>JAGYNK010000008.1 GCA_018400055.1 Candidatus Moraniibacteriota bacterium | reverse complement strand
AGAGGCATCTATAGATGCCTCTATTTTCATAAAGACTTCTTTTAGCTAAATTTTTGCGAAGCTGTTTACAAAAAGATGGAGAGACAGGGATTCGTCCGGGGATAAACCCCGGACTGCCCGGGTGAATACCCGGGCGAACCCTATAATATAAATTGGCGGAAGGGGTGGGATTCGAACCCACGGACCCCGTAAAGAGTCAACACCTTAGCAGGGTGCTGCTTTCAGCCGCTCAGCCACCCTTCCGTATATAATAAATAAACTACCTCATATTTTTCAACGTTTCTTCCAATAAATATTTAATCCTTTCTCTTCCTTTTCCGGTTTTTAAAAATAATTCCTCTCTTCCTGCATCAGTTTTATTTACAAACGCCTGATAATGCAATAATTTCCATGGTCTTCCATTTTTTGTAGACTTAACTCTCCCACTGTTATGTTGTTTAATTCTACTTCTTAAATCCGAGCACTTCCCCTTGTAAAACTTGTCCAATTTTATACTGTAAATAATGTATACATAGTACATATCTTACTTGCTTGAGCAATACTATTTAACCACTCCCCGTCCGAGACGGGTCCGCCTCGGGCGGAAGCCATCTCTCCGTATAAAACCAGCCTAGCAGAAAGTTAGCCAAATATCAATCATTGCCTTAAATTTTCAAATCGTTTATAATAAAATAAATTATTAACCATAAACAATAAAAAAATGGCTCTGGTATTATTCAATAATTTAACTGAAAAAGATAAGTCCACCGCTATTGAAAATTTAATCACGGAAAGCACGCCCCGCCAAGACTTTTTCCTCATGGTTATCCTATCAGTCATCATGGCGACTTTCGGACTTTTAATTAATAACTCAGCTGTCGTTATCGGAAGCATGCTTATCGCTCCCATTCTTTATCCCATTTTAAGCCTGTCACTGGGAATAGTTATGGCTGACTTCAAGCTCATCTCCCGATCTTTTTACACTCTGGTAAAATCAATCACTTTTGGAATAGCCACTGCCGCCATCATCGCTTTATTTTTTTCCAAGGATTATGAAACCTATTTTACGGAACCTTCCTTGATTTACGTTATGATTGCCATCGTCGCCGGCATGGCCGCTTCCTTCGCTTTAATCAAACCTCAGCTTAGCGAAACTTTGCCGGGCGTCGCTATTTCCGTCACGCTTATCCCTCCGCTGGCTTCCACCGGCATCGGCATCGCCAAATTTAATTGGGCTATTATAAGCGAATCTTTCGTGCTCTTTTTAGTTAATGCCATCGGCATCATTTTCGCCAGTATGATTGTTTTTTCTTTGATGCATTTATACATCAGAAGAATGGAAGCCAGAAAAGCTATTAAAAAAGAAGATCACGCGATAGAGAAAGAATTGGAAAAAGCGGAAAAAGAAAAAGAGAAAAATAGTAATTTATAATAAATTTATTCCACCTTTCAAAAAACACTTACCCAAGTAAGTGTTTTTTTATTTGGCGGAGGGAGTGAGATTCGAACTCACGAGGCCTATAAGACCTGCCGGTTTTCAAGACCGGTACATTCAACCACTCTGCCATCCCTCCATTAAAATTTAATATACCAGTTAGGAAAACGAATGTAAATATGCTAAAATGATTTTATAAAAAATAAACAAATAATATGTATATGGATTTAAAAACGAGACCGGACGCAAAATCCGGTGAAAATAATTGGAATTCAGAGCCAAAAAAATATTTAGACCGCTCTTGGGAACAAAGACTGGAAAGTCCGGAAGACTTAATGATCAGTGAAAATTCAGAAGATATCCTGGTCCACTGGCAAGGGCCTGAATATGAAATTTATCCCAAAGATCAAAAATGGTATTTAATAACGTCATTGCTCCTTCTGGCTATCATTGCCTACGCGCTTATAACCGACAGCCCGATTATGGCCATCACTTTTATTCTAATCGGAATCGTCGGCTATATCTATCTTCAAAAAGATCCGCGGGTTTTAAGCTTCGCGATATCGCGCGAAGGCGTATACGCCGGAAAAGAAATTTACGATTTTGAAAAAATTGAATCTTTTTGGATGTTTTACGAAGCTCCCCACACCAGAATTTTAAGCCTGAAAATGAGAGAAGGCCTCCTTCCTTATATACATATACCTATCCATCAGGAAGATCCCGACAAAATAAGAAAAGCGCTTCTAACCAACCTTCCGGAAAAAAAGCATACCTTTGAAATTATTGACACATTGGAAAGATTGCTTCATATTTAAAATCGCCGGAAAGCAACCCCTCGTCGTTCAATGGATAGGACGTAAGCTTGCGGTGCTTAAAATGCAGGTTCGATTCCTGCCGAGGGGACAGGTTCGCCCCAATCATTCAACGGGACGCCATATTGGATAACATGGTAAATCCCCCATGGGAACACTAATAATTTTCCGAAAAATTTTTAAAAATATCCATTAAATCCCGAGTTGCCTTTCCCACTTTTCCGTCCGCAATTTTCTTTCCGTCCACCTTTACTATGGGAACTATATCTTTATTGCTGGCCGTTAAAAACACTTCATCAGCTGAAAACAATTCGCTGATTTTTATTTCCCTTTCTTGAATTTTAAAACCGTTCTTTTTAGCCAAATCCGCCACAAGGTTTCTGGTAATTCCCAATAAAATATTTTCCTTGGGCGTAATGAGTTTCCCCTTTTTTACAATAAAGAAATTACTGGTGGAAGCTTCCAACGCTTTTCCTTTGTGAGTATAAATTATTTCCAAAGCTTTTTTCTTTTTCTTTTCTTCTTGCATTTTTATAGCCGCTATGTAATTGGTAATCTTGGCTTTGGGCATATCGCGCAAATACTCAAAAGTAATTACGCTCGCGCCCTCTTTAAAAAATTCCTGAGGTAATGGAAAAAATTTCTCTATCAAAATGCAGAGCGTTTCCTTATCCTCAAAGCTAAAACCATTTTTGCTCGCCCCGCCCGTTAAAATTATTCTGATGGTGGCTTTTTTAAATCCGTTGAGTTTTAAAAGTTTTTTTATGGCATTTTCGCATTCCTTTTTGCTTATGGTAATTTTTAGGTTTAATCTCTTAGCGGAATCCTGAAATCTTTTCCAATGCCATTCAAAAAGAAAAGGCTTATTTCCCTGGGTTCGCATCACGTCAAAAACTCCGTATCCGCGAAGAAATCCCAAGTCATAAGGATTTATCCTTATTTTATTTAAAGCCATAATCTTACCATTAAAATAGCCGTACCTTTTCATATAATTATTTTGCTTATTATTTATTTCATTAACGCTTAAGTAAACTCAATGCTATAATAAACCTCCTTCTTAAGCAAATAAATTATACACAGACAGTTCGGCGAATTTCAAATATTGTTTCCGCCATATAATTTCGCTTTCCTTTATATAAAATATGGGATGCTTTATACTGAATACTAAAGAATTCATTTTAAATTTTGTCAGGCTGAACTTGTTTCAGCATCTAAAATAA
>JAGYNK010000007.1 GCA_018400055.1 Candidatus Moraniibacteriota bacterium | reverse complement strand
GCCATTTCCGCCCAAACGCTTCCGGGAGTCACCAGGCCGCTTCCATCGCCCGCTTCCGTTTTAAATCCTTGCCCGGAAATGATTTCCGTTTTTCTTTCCTCTTTCTCATCTTCTTTTTTTTGCTCAGTGACTCTCACTCCTTCCAAAAAAAGGCTATAGCTATTGTTATCGTCATTGGAGAACATGGAGGCAAACGCATCCGGACCACCGCCTTTATTTTCGTTAAATAAGTTTTTTTTCAGATCTCCTTTTACCGGAATATTGGGACCGCCCTCCTCATCTTCACCGATAGATTCATTCCTGACGGCTTTTCTTGTTTTTTCAATCATCTCATCGGCATAATCACTATTATTTGCATTGTTTTTTAGCTTTTTATCAAAAAAATCATCCATATATGCATTTGCCTCACCCTTTGAGGCTTGGGTAATAAATTTATTATAATCAGCCACTGCCAATCCACTTTCACTTGAAGTGGTTGAATATAATTCACTGGTTTTTTTCTTTACCTGATTAATGGCTTGTTTTTTTAATTGAGCCATGGTAATCCCCTGAATCTTTTCTTTTATGGTCGCCCATAATTCATGCATGAGCTCAGCCCCAATACTCTCCCCCCAAGCCCCAGCCATCGCACTGTGTTGCGGTGCGGTTAATAAGGCAATAATCAAAAAGCCGGTAATTATCTTTTTTTTGTATTTAATTGATAACATTTTTTCTTTAAATCCCCAATTCTAAGGTGGACATGTTTATTGAATTTATTTCATATTCTTCTTGAATTTGTTGCAAATTCCCCAACGCCTCCTCAAGTGTCATTAACACTCCTTGCATTTTCCCCATATAATAATAAATAGCCAGTGGATCATTGTCGCTTAATAATTTATTAGGATTTATTCCGTTATAAAATTCATTAACCGCCTGCAGTATCTTGAGATGATCTTTGGCTAAAACTTTCGGCGCTTCGATTTGCTCTATTCCCTCAATTAGATCCTTCAGGCTGCTTCGGTATTCTTCAATTTGCTCGATATCTTTAGCTTGGATATCATTACCCATTTGTATTGTAAATTGTTCTATTTTTTTCTGTAAATCATCTCCTTCTGAAACTTCAAACGGACTATTGACAGAAAGAGTGTATAATAGCTTTACTCCGTATTCTTCAATTTGTTTTTTCTCTTTCTTTTTTATTTCTTCGTCATTGTTTCCTTTCGGCTTAGGCATAATATTGATATCATCTGCTGTAAGACTCGAATTTTCCCCAAGAGCTGACCCCGCTTCATCCACAAGATTGTTTAGTAGAGTTTTCTCATCAACCTCTCCGCTTTGGAGTTTTTCCAGGTCTTCTTGACCAAAGCCCTGGATTTCATTTTTATCCCCTTCTTTGTTTTCTGTTTCCTGCAAACTGTTCCCGCTTTTTATTTTCTTTAAAAATTCTTCCGTTAAATTATAATCAATATTTGAAGCGCCGTCTTTTTCACCCAAAACCTCGGGTTCTTTTATGAGCTTGTCTCCGGGAGCCGGCTTAAGTGGATCGTAGCCGCCTTCAACTTCCACCCCGTCACGATAACCATCACCGTCCGTATCCGGATTATCCGGATCCGTGCCCAGAGCAATTTCTTCCTTATCCGATAGGCCGTCCTGGTCTCTGTCCTTGAAAATATTTTCGCCGCCCAGGCCAGATCTTGACAAGACTAAAAATGCAAATACAAAAACAACAAAAAAGGCCAAGACTTTCTTTTGAAGTAAATCTTTTTTATTGTGAGTTTTATTTTTCTTTTCCATCATAATTTTTATAATACAAACTTAATTGTATTATAAATCAATCTCTTAATGTAAGCAAGTTTTTGTGGCTCTTAAAAAAATATATAATAAACAACGAATAATCCATAACAAAAAACCAGCCCCAGCAGCCACCAATTTATTAAACCGGATAATTTTTTGCCGCCAGCGATTTTCCAGAAACTCACTCCACCAAAAACAACAGCCGGCCAAAACAATCCGGGTTCATTAATAACATAAACCGACAAAAAATAACATAAAAAAACCAATACTGCCATTAACAATCGGGTATTATTCTCTCCCAGCAAAACCGGTAGTGTTTTTATTCCTTGTTTCCTGTCACCTTTAATGTCCTTGAAGTCTTTGATCGGAATAACCGCCACATAAGCAAAAACGAGCAGCCAAAAAACCTTCCAAGGAAAATTGACAAGCTCCTGGTTTTTAGAAACAAGCACATAGCCCATTAAAAGAAAAATAATCGAAGCAAAAGCTGAAAAAATCGAGGCAACCGGAAAGAATTTTTTAAAGCGAAAAGGCGGGGAAGAATAAATCCAGGTAATTAATGCGTAAACGCAAATTAGCAGAAAAAATTTAACGCCAACAATTAATGATCCAATCAGAGCAATAAACAAAAACATAACGCCGAACTGAATATATTCCCAAACCTCTAAAACTCCTTTCACCAGCGGTCTTTCTTGATTTGTTATCTTGTCAATCCCAATATCATAAATATCATTAACCACCACTGAAAAAAGCCAAATAAAAAATATTGAAATTAACAAATTTAAAACCGCCAACGCCGGAAAAAGACCCGGGTCAAAATTTTCCGGAAAATAAAAAACTGCCAGTCCCAGACCAATAAAAAACAGTCCGAAATTAAAAAACACCTGTGGGAAACGAATGTTTTTAATTAGCGCCAAAAACTTATCTTTATTTAACATCCAAGTAACCGCCAATAACTGGATAATAATGATTGGAATATAAAAAAGCGCCAATTTGTGAGCCATAAAAGAATTGAAGTGTTGATTTTGATAAGAAAAATAATCAACCGGGGTAAGAAAAATCTTTGCCACGTCGCCATAATTCACCTCAAAAATATTTCCACCCACAAAAAACTCCCTAATTAAAACAATAAAACTTGGAAGAGAAGCTAGTATAAAAAATATAATATAAGCACCGACCAAAAAGAAAATCGTTTTAATCCAACTTCTTTTATTGTAAAAATAATAAAACGCCAATAAAACCAAAACGGCAAAAATCATCACCCGGGTTCCAAGGGTAATCCCCATCATTAAGTTGTCGCCAAAAAAAGTGAAAAATTTTTCAATTAATCCGTCAATTCCGTCAAACACATAAAAACTCCAGGTTTTTCTTCCGCCAAAAACAATTTTATCAATTATCGGCGGAAAAATTATCAACCAAAAACCCCACAACAAAACACTGGTTAATTTTAACCATTCTTTTTTTGTAAAAACCCTAAGATAAACCAAAAAAACTAAATAGGTCATCAAAAAAAACAACAAGGTGTGCACAAAAAAAGCCACGAATTCTTCCGTGTTTTGTTTGGGAATTCCCAAAATCAAAACTTCTCCTGAAAGCCTCACTGTAATTATACTTAAAAAAGAGACCGCCCATAAAAGCAATCCTCCTTTAAAATTATTTTCCACTCCGGAAAAAATTTCTTTTATTTTATTTCCTATTGCTATTTTCATTAACTGAAGACTGTTTTATTTTTTTTAATAAATAACTATATCCAGGACCATTTTATCTTTTAATTCATCGTTGATTTTTTTTGTTAATTCTTTTTTTCTTATTCTAATCTC
>JAGYNK010000006.1 GCA_018400055.1 Candidatus Moraniibacteriota bacterium | reverse complement strand
CTGCCTCTTCGGCGGACAGGCCGGCAGGCAGGCAATCCCGTTATTTAAGGCGTCAGTGTTATTTGTTCGGGATTTTTCCCCGCCCAAGGCGGGTCAGAATGACACATTTATTATATTTCGTAATTCACAGGAATTATTAATACATTATAGTTTAATGTTGGACTGACGAGAATCGCTCCGATATTCATCGGAGTTTTTAATTTATAGCAAAATTAAAATTTTGATAAATTACAAAAACTCATCTAACTTTGTCGGGACACCCGGAATTGAACCGGGACTACACACACCCGAAGCGTGCGTACTGCCACTATACTATGTCCCGCATACTTTAAAAACTAGGCGCGCCTGCTCCGATGTGATATCAGGGTACTGCCGGCATACTACAATCCGAAATAAATATGATTTTTTTATTAAAAATTAAACTTTATTGATGATGTTTCCCTGTTCGGATTAGCCATAAATAAAAATTATTTAAATTATTTTCTGCGCAACTTCTTTTAAAATATTAACTGCTTTTTGATTTTTTTCCAAATCGCCGGTTACTTTTATTATGTCATCGGCCTTATCTGCTATTGATGGCAAGTTAAGCAAGAAAGCTTGCATTGAATTTTCATCCGGCTTTCTGTTTATGTAATCGGCTAAAACGGCATACCAAAGTTTATACATATCATAGGATATTTTTATTTCCAATTTAATCTCGGAAGGATTACGGAAAAAATAGACCAACTCCCCCCAGTCATTTCCGTATTGCTCGTAAATAATCTTGTCTTCCAATAACTTTGACGGAGCGCATGCAAAATCAGTTGTGCCCTCCAAAGAATAAAAATTATATTTCCTTAAGATCTCCTCCCTTTTTATATCACAGTATAAATGAAATTTCCAACCGGCCTTAAAAGAAGTTAAGTCATTGAAATTAAGGTTAATAACATTAAATGAAGAATGTGTGTCTCTTCTACTCATACCTTTCGCCATTCTTCTGATGTCCGGAAAAACCGTTCCCAAAATGAAATTATTCCGATTAATCTTGCTTGAATTTTTTTTATTTAAATATTTGTCGGCGTAAACAATGTGAGAAATTTGAGAAGCCATAAGTTTGATATTAATTTTTTAAATTTCACTTCACCCAATGTTTTCCCTTCAGTTCCTTATCTTCTTCTTCCTTTCTTTCTTCAATTTTTTCTTTAGCCAGTTTGCGAAGTTGAGAAATATTTTCACGGTTTAAGTCCTCAGCGCGCTTTAATAAATTTTTTTTATTATTCTTGGAAACATCTTCAATTACTTCCGCCAATAAAACATCCAAAATAGCGCCGATTTTCGGTCCCGGCTTAATATTTAGCTTTTTTATCAGATCGTTCCCGTTTATCTTAAGCATTTTCACGGAAATGGGATCGCGACTGACCTTGTCAATTAGATATTCCAGATGGCGCAGTTTGTATGGTTTAGCCTTGGGAACGCCCGAACCCAATCTGTCCGCTATGCGCAAGTCAATTAAATCCTTCATATTTTTCAATCCCACTTTCTTGATTAATTTTCTTACGGAAGCTTCACCCACTTCTTCAGGATTGTAATAAAACATATGATTATCAATTAAGATTTTCACTTTTTTAATTATTTCACCGGGAAAGCGCAAACGTTTCAAAATTTTCTCCGCCACGCGCGCACCGATATGGTCGTGGTTGTAAAAAGTGGCGTAATATCCCTCGCCCCTTTTGGTTTGCGGTTTGGCAATATCGTGTAAAAGCGCCGCCAGCCTGACTTCTAATTTAACAGAAGGACAATATTTCAAAGACAAAAGGTTATGTTTATATATGGTATGTATATGATGCCGATTCTGCTTCATTCCGACGCCTTTCTCCAATTCCGGAATAATATATTGCAAAAGTCCGGCTTGACGCAACATATCAACTCCCTCTGCCGAATTTTCTGATAAAATTATTTTACTTAGCTCATCTTTTATTCTTTCTTGTGAAATATATTTTAAATTTTTGGCATTTTTCTTTATGGCTTTTAAGGTTTTTTCCTCAAGTTTCCAATTTAAATCATTTTCCTCTGTCTTTTCGCTTACTACTTGCTTCTTACTGCTTACTGCTCGGTTAAGCGTAATCGCGAAGCGGATAGCTCGCATCATTCTTAAGGCATCCTCGTTAAATCTTTCATTTGCGTCCCCCACCGCTCGAATAATTTTGTTTTTAATATCTTCTTGGCCTTTAAACAGATCAATAATCTCGTAGCTCGTAGCTTTTTTATTTATTCGTAATTTCGTAGAATTCGTACTTCGTAGAGAAATTGCAATCGCATTCACCGTAAAATCTCTTCGGCTTAAATCTTCTTCCAAAGTTTTGGCGAATTTAATTTTATCCGGTCGTCTTTTATCGGAATATTTACTTTCTATTCTATAAGTTGTTACTTCCACTATATCGTAATTGGCTTTTAGCTTCATTAGCTTTTTAACTTCATTAGCTTTTTCTATTTTATTTTTTCCAACTAAAGACCGGGTTGTTTTTGACAGAGATTTTTGTGCCTTAGAGTTTACGATTTCACTTACTGTTTGCCTGTCTGCCGGCGAGGCAGGTTGCTTACTGCTTGCTACTTTTATTCCAACAGTACCGAATTCATTTTCATAAAAAGCTCCCGGATTTTTTTTGTTTCCCCCACCAAAATTTTCAAATAATTTTAAAATTTCTTCCGGCTTAGCGTTGGTGGTAATATCCCAATCACTCGGATTTCTATCCATTATCAAATCCCGCACGCATCCGCCCACGATATAAGCTTCATATCCAGCTTTATCCAGCTTTCCCAAAATTTCAATAATATGTTTTGGAATTTTTTTAATCATAAAAAAGTATTTTCTATGAGTTACTGCAAAACAATAACAAAACTTTGCATTTTGATTTTTGCATTTTTAATTGTGCCCCCACCATGAATCGAACATGGATCTAGAGCTTAGGAGTCTCTTGTTCTGTCCGTTGAACTACGGGGGCTTATTTCTTTAATAAAAATATAACGTGGAGATGATGGGATTCGGACCCATTACCTCTTCCATGCCATGGAAGCGCTCTACCAATTGAGCTACATCCCCCTATATTCGTTTTAATACAGCTTAATCATAGGCGACCGAGAAGAGTTAGTCAATAGAAAGGATTCAATATTATACAATAATTTAAATAATATGTCAAGCTATAACTGTGGATAACTTGTGTAATAAATTCATAAAATATGTTATCCACAACTTTTACAATAAAATGTTAATAATTTTTAATAACTTTTTGGAGATAATTGTTCCACATCTGTCCGCCTCTGGAGGATGGAACATTATGTTATTTAGGGTAAAGTTCAATTTCTGAACCAGTTAATGTTTAATTATTAGCTTAA
>JAGYNK010000005.1 GCA_018400055.1 Candidatus Moraniibacteriota bacterium | reverse complement strand
TCTTTTTTTTCTTCCGGTAAATTCTTTTTAATTTGCCTCAACAATTCTTCCGTAGCGCTTCCTTTAAGTAAAACCAACCCTTTAACTTTCTTGGCAATCATACTGCCCAAAAGGGAAAAGTCAAGATTTTTATCAGCGCCTCCCGCAATTAAAATGACAGGTTGAGTAAAAGATTCAAGCGCGGATATGGTTGCTTCCGGAATTGTAGCCGCTGTATCGTTATAAAATCTTACTTCCTTTATTTTGTCAACAAATTCCAAACGATGAGCAATGCCTTTAAAATTACTCACCGCTTCTTTTATTTTCGCGATTTCAACCCCATAAGCGTAAGCCGCTCCGATAGCCGCCATAATATTCCCTATGTTGTGACGCCCTTTTATTTTAAGTTCTTCTCGTGATACAATTTTTTCAGTGTCCACCCCGTCGTTAAGATAAATAGCCTCGTTCTCCATAAATATTGAATGACCGTTCTTCATCGGAAATTTAGAATATTTTACAATTTGAGATTTGGCTTCTTTGGTGATAAGCCTTAAATTTTCATCGTCTTCATTGGTAACCAACCAATCTTTCGGACCCTGATAAACAAAAATGTTTTTCTTATCTTTTATATAACTTTCCATCGTTTGGTAATAATTGAGATGATCGGGAAAAATATTGCTTAAAACCGCAATAAACGGACTTTGCTTGTTTCTTCCCAAAGCCGACAAGCGCCAACTTGAAAGTTCAAACACCACCACTGAATTCTTTTTTAGACTTTCCAATTTATCCAAAGCGGACACCTGTCCGACACCGACTTTAACCGGATTCTTCCCCGCCAATTTTAAAATCTCATAAATTATCGTTGCCGTGGTCGTTTTTCCTTTAGTTCCGGTAACTCCAATAATCGGATTCTTGCACAACTTAAAAAACAACCCGGAGTCCACTTCCACAGGAATATTTTTTTCCAAGGCTAATTTTATATGTTTATTGCTCCAAGACGCGCTTGGAGTTTTTATGATCATATCCACCTTGGTAAAGTCTTCCTGACGGTGCTGACCCAAAACATACTCAACGTTTTTTACTCCTTTAAGCTTTTCCAAAGAATCAGCTAACTGCTCTCTGGTTTTGATATCAGTCACTATTATTCTGGCTCCTTGGCTGGCTAAAAATTTAACCGTCCCCACTCCTCCTCCGTGAAGCCCCAACCCGAAAACCGTTACTTTTTTATTTTTTAAAAAAATGTCTGTCATATATTACTTTTTAAATTCTTATTTCCTTATGACCCTGCCCGCTCTGGATCCGTTAAATTTTCCTTCTTCCATTATAATCTCACCATTTACAAAAACCCAACTAACGCCCTTGGCATATTGATAAGGATCGTCCACTGTGGATAAGTCTTTAACCTTTTCGGGATTAAAGATTACCACATCGGCAAAATTTCCTTTCTCTAAAGAACCTCTTTTTTTCAATCCGTATTTTTTTGCCGGCTTTCCGCTCATTTTATAAATGGCTTCTTCCCAGCTTAAAATTTTCTCTTCCCTAACATATTTTCCCAACACTCTCGGAAAAGAACCGAAATTTCTGGGATGAACCAAATCTCCCGATTTTTTATAATCCGTATTATAACCTGCTCCGTTGGAAGAAACAATAGAAAAAGGATGTTGAATGATTTTCTTTACATTTTTTTCGCTTAGAATTTCCATTATCGTAACCACTCTCCCACCACTGGCAATTAAAATATCCACAATAGCTTCCTCTACCGACTTTCCTTGAATTCTCGCTATGTCAACTATCCTTTTACGATTCAGCTCTTTATTTAAAGATGAAATGGAAATAATGACCTTGGAATAATCAAAATTATTTCTTTTCATATCCTCTATCACTTCTTTCCTGATTTCAGAATCCCTAAGCCGACTAAGCATCATTTCTCTTCCCCCTTCCGTAACCCAATCCGGAAGAAATATATATAAAACCGAACCGGTACTCGTGTAAGGATAAACGTCAAAATCAATATTGATACCATCGCTTTTGGCGCTTTCAATCAAATTAATCGCTTCATCTATCAAATGCCAGTTCTTTTCTCCCATAGCTTTTATGTGAGAAATTTGCAAAGCTACTCCGGTGCTTCTCGCCACCTCAATCGCCTCCTCCAAAGATTCTATTAAATCGTAAGATTCTCCTCTGATATGCGTCGTGTAAACCCCCTTGCGCTTTTTAACTATTTCAGCTAACTCCGCTATTTCTTCTTTGTCCGCTTGCTTCGCGTGCGTATAAACCAATCCGGTGGAAAATCCCAAGGCTCCTTCTTTTAAAGCTCCTTTCAACATATCTTTCATAACATCAATTTCATGCGAATTCAAGCTTCTTGTTTCATCTCTAACAATCCCTCTTCTTAAAGTTCCATGCCCCACTAAAGTGGCGAAATTAATGGATAGCCTGCTTCTCTCCACTTCATTTAGAAATTCTCCCATTTTGAGCCAATTAAGGTTAGTTTGACTGACATCCGCCCATTTTCTTATGGACTTAATCATATTATGATTAGCCAAAGGAGCCAAAGACGATCCGCAATTTCCCCCAATTATAGTGGTAACTCCTTGATAAACTAAGCTCTCAAGCTCGGGGTTTGAAAAAATCCGCCAATAAGTATCGGAATGGTTAGTCACATCTATAAACCCGGGCGCGATATATTGTCCGGAAGCATCAATGATTTTCTCCGCCGTTTCTCCGCTTAAATCGCCAATTTTTCTAATTTTATCCTCCTCTATACCCACGTCCGCTCCAAACATCGGCTCGCCCAAGCCGTTAATAACTGTTCCGTTTTTTATTATTACATCGTACATTATCTTTATAATTCTTAATTTTTAATTTTCTAAATAAACTTTAATTCTAAATTCTCAAGAAATTCAAACTAAAAAATTATTTGGGAATTTATAAAATTAAAAATTAAAAAATTACATATTGCCTTCACGATACCAACCTCTAAAAACTATTTCTGACTGACATGCTCTGCCAACTCCACTAAACGATTGGCATAACCCCATTCATTATCATACCACGCTATTATTTTGACTAAATTTCCTCCTATAACTTTAGTAAAAGACAAATCCACCACGCTGGAATGCAAGCTTCCGATGATATCCGAGGAAACAAGAGGCTCCTGAATAGTCTTTATTATATTTTTCATTTTTTCCTCCCGAGATGCTTCAATTAAAACATTGTTTATTTCATCGGCGGAAACTTCCTTCTTCAAAAGAAAAGTAAGATCCGACAAAGAAACCACGACTGTAGGAACACGAATCGCCATGCCGTCAAAAAGATTATCTAAATTTGGGATAACCTTAGCTGTTGAAATCGCCGCTCCTGTCGTAGTCGGCACTATATTTTGCGACGCCGCCCTTGCTCGCCTTAAATCCTTATGCGGACCGTCCTGCAAATTCTGGTCAGCCGTGTAAGAATGAACCGTTGTCATAAGCGCTTTTTCAATACCGAAACGAGTATCTATAACTTGCGTTATCGGCGCAACGCAATTAGTAGTGCAAGAGGCGTTGGAAATAACTTCCTCCCCGGAATATTTATCCTCATTGACTCCCAACAAAAAAGTGGGTATATTTCCTTCCCCTTTAGCCGGAGCGGAAATAATCACTTTTTTAGCACCGGCTTCAATATGAGCCCTGGCAGCTCCGTCTTTCACAAAACGTCCGGTGCATTCCAAAACAACATCCACACCTAAATCACCCCAGGGAAGTTTTCCGGGTTCGGCTTCAGCGTAAATGGAAAACTTCTTATTTTCTACCGTTATTTCACCTTCAGCCGAATCTATATTTTTTTCATATGTTCCGTAAGCCGTATCATATTTAAGCAAATGAGCCAACGTGCCGGAATCCGTTAAATCATTAACGGCCACCACTTCCAGATTATTTTTTTCCAAAGCGATTTTAAAAGCCGCTCGACCGATTCTTCCAAATCCATTGATAGCTATTTTCACCATACTTTTATTTGTTATTTATTAGTTGTTAGTTGTTAGTTGCCTACGCCTTTCCATCACTTCCGAATAATTTTATTTTTTCTTTAACCGCATTTTCTACCGCTTCTCTGGCGCTTCCCAAAACTTTTCTTATGTCAAAAGATATCTCGCCTTTATTCTTTAGCGAATTAGCCAAATTATTGACAAAAGCCAAGCGAATCGCCGTATCAACATTGAAACAACAAATTCCTCTTTTAATCACTTCTTCCACCCTTCCACTTTCCCAATCGGAAGCTCCGTGCAAAATTAAAGGTATATTTAATTTTTTGTTAATCATCTCCAATCTGGCATAATCCGGAGTTTCCCGCTCTTTGGCAAACCCATGGGCATTTCCGATAGCCACCGCCAGAGCGTCCGTACCGGTCATCTCAACAAACTCCTCCGCTTGATTGGGATTGGTCATATACTTATCCCAATCCGCGTCTTCCAATCCTATTTCTCCAAAATAAGGAACGCTTCCCAACTCAGCCTGAACGCTTATGTTTCTTTTTTTACAAAAATCAACCACTTTCTTAGTCGCGGAAAGATTATCGTCATATTTGTCTCTTGATCCGTCATACATTACGGAGTTAAATCCGATATCCGCCACTCTTTGAATTATCTCCAGACTTTTTCCATGGTCCAGATGTATACCAACGGGAATTTTCGGATAATAAAATTCGGCAACATTTTTTATTAAATTAAAAATCGCTCTTCCTCCGGTATAATTCATAGTCTTCTCGGTTATTTGCACAATAACCGGAGAATGCATTTCGCTGGCCGCTTTTATAATCGCTTGAGTAACCTCCAGATTAGCCGTGTTAAAAGCTCCAACGGCATAATGCCCTTCTTTGGCCTTATTTAAAATTTCCTTTACGCTAGTAATCATATTTTGTTAATTTTAATTTGTTAGTTGTTAGTTATCTAACACTTCCGCTATTTTCAAAAAGCTATGAGGAGATAAGCTTTCGCCGCCCACCAAAGCTCCGTCCATTTCTGAAGCCATGCATACCTGATCGGCTATCTTGAAATTCACCGATCCTCCATAAATAATTTTCGGAGCTTGAGCATACTTTAAACCGAATTTATTCACTAGCATCTTTCTGATCAAAAGCTTAGCACTTAATATCTCATTGCTACAAGGAGTTAAGCCGGTGCCAATTGCCCAGACAGGCTCATAGGCAAAAATTATGTTGCCAAGTTGGGATCGGGGAATGCCCTCCAATCCTGCCATAACTTGTTTGGCTATAACTTTCGCCGCCAAATCCGCCTCTTTCTCCTTCGCATTTTCTCCCACACAAAAAATTGGGCTAATTCCTGTTTTAATTGCCGCCTTTATTTTTAAGTTTATCATTTTATCCGTTTCTTGAAAATACTTTCTGCGCTCGCTATGTCCGACTATAACCGCCGAAGCTCCTAAACTTTTAAGCGTTTCGGGTGAAACTTCCCCGGTAAAAGAACCGCTTTTTTCCCAAAACAGGTTCTGGGCGCCGATTTTTATTTCTTCTCCTTTGAAATAATTTGCAAAAGATTCCAAATGCGTAAACGAAGGGCATAAAATAATTTCCACATTTTTCAGTCGCTTACCTTTTTTTTCTTTTTTAAACAACTTTAAATAATCTTCTCTTTCCTGAGAGTTTATCAAATTCATCTTCAAATTTCCGATTAGCCATTTCATATTTTTATCGAATTGCTTTAAGAAAAAATTAATCTTAATTTTTCGTAACCCACCGTTAGAAATAAAACTATTCCTCCGGACAACATGGTTCCTAGCAGTAAAAGAGGCACAGACTTTTTAAGAGAAATGCCAAAAACAAACGCCGCCAACGCTCCCGTCATCCCGCCCACCAGCGGTATGGGAGTAGCCGCCAAAATAAAAATCGCCCAGGACTCGTATTTTTCCATTTTGCCGTTAGTCCTTTTTCTGGTATGTTCAAAAAGCCAGCTGAAAAAATTTTTCAACCACTCGGAATACCCGGACAACCATTTGGCGATTGGGTCCAAAGCCAGTACAATTACCAGCATCGTAAAAAAAGTTCCGGCCACAGACCAAAACCAAGCAAAAAAAGCCGGCATTTCATAAGCCTCATAAGCAAGCGGTATGGAAGCTCTTAATTCAGTCACCGGAATCGCCGCTATTAAAAAGGTTGCCAGCTCTCGGGGAAAATATTGGAACCATGAAATAATTATATCGTGCATAATTTGTAAAAATTATCTGACTTTAATTATTTTTTCAATCTCTATTTTGCTTTTACTATCCAAAAAAACATATAATTTTAACTGTCGGCAAAGCGATAAAAAAACAGATAATGCGGAAAAATTCACCAATGAGTGTAGCACTGAACTCAATTAAATTATATTTTTCAACTTTATATTATTAGACAAAGTCTTGTTTAGCATTATGATAAATTAAAATTTACGGTTTCATAATTTCTTAAAATTATCGATTTACAGAAACTATATTTGTTTTTTTAAGAAATCCGCCGCGACTTCGGGCTGTATAACAGAAATCTCAATACCGGTCTCCAATTCAAAACCCGCCCAAGTAGCCGTTCGCGGCAAAATTTCAATGTGCCAATGAAAATGAGGATAGTCTTTTCCATCGCAAGGAGCGGTATGAATATAAAAATTATAAGAAGGATTATTTAAAGCTTTGTAAATTGAATAGAGAGCTTTTTGAAAAACTTCCGCCAACTTCATCTTTTCATCCTGAGTAATCCTCTCAAAATAAGGGCTGTGCTTTTTGGGCATAACCCAAACCTCAAAAGCGGCGCGACTGGAAAAAGGACAAAAAGCCACAAACTGGTCATTCTCATAAACTATCCTTTTTTTGGCTTCGCTTTCATATTCAGACATAACACAAAACACACACTGCTTGTTGCTCCTGTAATAACTTTCGGAACCGTCCAGCTCCAATTTAATGTAAGGAGAAATCACCGGAATAGCCATTAACTGCGAATGAGGATGGGCGATACTGGCACCGGCTTCCTTGCCATGATTATGAAAAATACTTATGAAATTAACGCTTTTTCTGTTCATCAAAGCCAAGTATCTGTCTTGAAAAGCATCAAAAACTTCCGCCACACCCACCACATCCATTAAAGCCAGATGTTTATAATGATCGCGAGTCACGATTAACTCGTGATAACCTGTTCCGGTCATCGCAAAATAAGGACCCTCCTCTAAAGACTGCGGAACTTTACCTCTGGAAAAAGCGGGATATTTATTGGGAAAAACTCTCAAAGTCCAGTCCTTTTGAGATGTTTTATAAATCAAAACGTCTTTTTCTTGACCTGTTTTTTCCGGTTCGCAAAAAAAACAATTTTCAATGTCATCCTTATCCGTTGCTTCCGCTCGCTCAAGTTGAGCGAATTCCTCCGGCCGCTTGGCTCTTCCTACGGCAATTACCACCCAGTCTCCAGTCACCAAATCTTGTCTTAATTCTGAAATATTATTTTTTTCTTTCTTTTTTGTTTTTTCGGTCTCCTCTTTCCTTGATTTTGTTTTATTTTTTATTTCTACCTCCATCTCCTTACATCTTATGTCTTATGTCTTATGTCTTTTATTTTATATTCTCCTTTAATCAATCTCCACTTTGTCTTAAACAAATCAATTAAAACTTGAATATAACCGTTGGGTCCGGTTAATCCACCCACAGTTGAAGCTTCATCGTTAAGCCATCTGACCGGAAGTTGCTTGATTTTAAATCCCATTTTCTTGGCTAAAATAATAAGTTCAAAATCAAATCCGAAACGATCAACTACCATCCTCTTGGCAATTTCTTCAGCGGCTTCAGCCGTCATCATTTTAAATCCGCACTGCGTATCGGGAAACTTCCAAAGAGACAAAACGATCCTAATCGCCCAATTGCCCATATCTCCCATCATCTCCTTGTGCTTAGGCTGATGAATTTGTATGAAAGCGCCTTCAATATCTCGCGAACCTATTACCAAATCAAAACCTTTTTTAAATTCCGGCAAAAATTTATCCAAATGCGCTATAGAAGTTGAACCGTCCGCGTCCATAAAAAGCCGATATTCCCCCTCAGCTTTAAGCAGTCCTTGTCGCACCACAAAACCCTTCCCGTGATTTTCTTTATTTTCCACTAAACGCAAATTTCTCACTTGGGCGGAATAATTCCTTACTATTTTAGCAGTATCGTCAGGCGAACCGTCATCCACCACCAAAACTTCATACTCAAAATTTCTCCTGCTTAAATATTTTTCTATATCCAATAAAGTGCGTCCTATTCTCTCGCCCTCCTTGTAAGCCGGAATAATTACCGATAAATAAGGTTTGTTTTCCATTTGTTTGTTTTAAGTTTAATTATTTATTACACACTCTTAGTATAACACAAAAACAGGCAAAAAAATAGCCACTTCCTTTACTTTTATCATTCACTAATTATTTCTTACCTACTTTCTGCTTGCCACTTTCTTCTTATTGCTAATTGCTTGGTTGATTATTGATTATTGATTATTGATTGCTAGTTATCTTTTATCCAGCCAATCCTGAAGAATTATCCTGGCCGCTTCCTGGTCATCGTAATTTTTTATTTTCTTCGCGCCTTTTTCAATAAGATTGGCTTGTGCCATTTTAGTGGTGAACATTTCATTTTGATAATGGACACCTACATTTAAATTCGCCTCTATAATTTTACCCAAAGTTTCTCCTTCATACTCCACTCTTTCACGATTAATATAAGAAGGGATTCCAATAACCACCTCCCGAATATTTTTATCCCTGATTATTTTTTCCAATTCTTTCATAAAATTATTTTCATTTTTCAAAGTTCCGTAAGCCAAGGCTATCCTAGTTTCTCCGTCCGCCAAAGCCAACCCGATATTGGTTTTTCCCCAATCAAGTCCGAGATAATTAAATGCTTCATATTTCTTTTTTTCTTTCATAAAATAATCCTTTATTTAATTAAAGAAAAATTGCCATTAATAATAATCGGGTTTACCGCTTTTATTTCAGTCTCGCAATAACTCATATCAGGAATAGGATTCCACATAAATATTTTCTGATTAAGCACATGAGCAAAACCGATTTCCATCAAAGTATTGCCACCGACATAATTTTTAATTCCATTTTTATCCAAATTTAAAACCAAAACCGCATCAGCGCCTTGCATGGCTTTCCAGAATTCGCGTATGGCATCCTTATTGTATTTTTGATAAAGCTTTATTTTTTCTATTTCCTTTTCATCCTTGCCGATCATCGCTTTATGCAAATCCGTAATAAAAGCATCGTGTCCCAATTCCTTAAGCTTGTCTCTAACCTCAAGCATTTTTCCGGTAAACTGCATGGAACCAATTATGCCAATCTTCATATAATTTACTATTTTTAATTTTAATTTTAATTTTAATTCTACTACTCCCATATATTAATATATGGGAGTAGTATTAGATATACCACTTGCGCTTATTTGCTAACTGTGCACATAAGCTTAAATCTATTAGATCTTAAACTGTTATAATCCCAACAAATCTTTTAAAAAACGATGATGTGAATAACGATCAAGAATACTGCCTGTGTACCTGGGTTTTGAATAGGTTTTCGTTCCTTCTTTTGATTTTAATTCCGGAAGGATATGCACCGCCAACCATTTTCTTTGTTTTTCATCACCATCGTAAAGCCATCTTTCCACCTGCTGAATAGTATTATTACCAACTTTAAGTTTTCGTTTAATTTTACTAAAGCTTTCTTTTTTTAAAAGTAATACGGCAATTTCAATCCGACGCGCTATCATTAATGCTTCACTGGCGGTTAAAAGCCCCAACAAAAAATCAATAATTTCTTTTTTAGTTTTCAATCTTCCAATGATTTCAAACATTACCAAAACTATTCTCTTTTTTTCCCTATAATCTAAGCCGTAAGGCTTCACTTTTGACATATTTTTACTTATTCAAAAATACTTAAATAATTTTTGCTATTTTCTATATTTTCTATTTTCCTACTCCCATATATTAATATATGGGAGTAGGCCGGTTAAAATAATAGTTACGATTAAACTGATAAATATGCAAAATACTACAGAAGTTGCTAAGACTATTGTGTCTTTGTCAGTATCTCCGCTCCATTTTCAGTTATCACAATCGTATTTTCCCAATGCCCGCTTAAACTTCCATCCATAGTTTCCAATGTCCATCCGTCTTCGCCGGTAACAATTTCGGGACCTCCAGCATTGATTATCGGCTCTAAAGCAAAAGTCATTCCCGCTTTTAATTCTAAATCTTCATAGCCCTGATGGTAAAAATTAAGAATTTGCGGAGACTCGTGAAGATTTTTCCCGATGCCATGACTGGTTAAATCACGCACTATTGAAAAATTTCTCTTTTCAACATATTTCTGAACCGCTTTGGAATAATCGCTTAAAAGCTTACCGGGCTTTATTTTTTTCAAACCGGCATAAAAAGCGCCTTTAGCTACGGAAATAATCCTCCGTTTTTCATCGCTTATCTCGCCTACTGCAAAAGCGCGCGTCATATCCGTAAACATTCCCTTGTATATCATTCCGGTATCAATCTTAAAAATTTCTCCCTCTTGTAAAATCCGGCTTTTCTTGGGTATTCCATGAACCACTTCGTTGTTAATGGAAGCACAAATTGTAGCCGGAAAAGGATAGCCGCTTTCTTTTCCGTAACCTTTAAAAGCCGGTCTGCCTCCCATATTTAAAATGAGCCTTTCCGCAAGCTCATCTATTTCCAAAGTGCTGATTCCGGGCTTCGCTTTTCTTCCTAGCTCTTCCACCATTTCAGCCGTTTTTTGGCAACCTTCGCGCATAATGTCAATTTCTTCTTTAGTTTTAACACTAGCCGTCTGCATAATTGATAAGTTTATTAAAAATTGAAAATTATAAAATTAAAAATTTTAACTCAGAACCCTTCGTAATCCCTCATCACCAATTGACCTTCCACTTGCTTAACCGTCTCAATAACCACCGCTACGGTAATTAAGACGCTGGCCCCTCCAATAGTTAGATTTTGAATTCCGGTAAGTCCTTGGACTATCAAAGGCAAGATCGCGATAATGCCCAAAAATATGGCTCCCGACAAAGTAATTCTGTTCATTATTTTATACAAATACTCAGAAGTGGAAGTTCCCGGACGAATTCCCGGGACATATCCTCCTTGCTTCTGCAAATTCTCGGAAACTTTATAGGGATCAAATATTACCGCTGTATAAAAATAGGTAAACATGACCACCATAATAAAATACATGGCTCCGTAAAACCACTGATTTTGGAAAACGGCAGCCACTGAAGCCGCCACGCCGGCCACAGTAGCATTGTTTACGTTAGATAAAAAACTGGCGATTACTCCCGGAAAAAGCATTATGGAAATGGCAAAAATAAGAGGAATCACTCCCGCTTGATTCACTTTTAAAGGCAAATGAGTTGATGTTCCTCCATAAGTCCTGTTTCCCCGAATTCTCTTGGCATAAGAAATGGGAATATTTCTTTGACCTTCATTAACTAAAACTACTCCGGCAATAGTCACCAAAGCTATGGCTACAAACAAAATGTAAGTAAAAAATTGGGTGGAATCAAAAGTGGCCGCCATACGGGAAACTCCTCCGGGAAGACTGGCGACTATTCCGGCAAAAATTATCATAGAAACTCCATTTCCTATTCCCTTTTCGGTAATAAGCTCCCCCAACCACATCAGAAAAATTGTTCCGGCCGTAGCTACCGTCACTATGGTAACTATATCAAAAGAGGAAAGTTCTCCGAAAACTTGCTGAGAGCGCAACAAAGAAATCATCCCGAAAGTTTGCATTCCGCCCAAAGGAACCGTAAGCCAGCGTGTCCACATATTGAACTTTTGCCGTCCGGCTTCTCCCTCTTCTTTATATAACTGCTCCAGACGCGGAACAATCATAGTCAAAAGCTGCATTATGATTGAAGCGGTAATATAGGGACCCACTCCCAAAAGAACGATGGAAATATTTCCCAATCCTCCACCGGAAAAAATATTCAGCAGTCCGAAAAGCTCATTGCCTTCAAAAAAACTTTTCAGCTGTTCGGCATCCACTCCCGGAAGAGGGACACTGGCCGCCAATCTGAACACTATCAAAATCGCCAAAATAAAGAGAATTTTATTTCTTAATTCCTTAACCTTAAAAATTTGAGCTATCTTATTAATCGCTTTTTCAAACATAATTTTGCTTTTTCTTTAAAATCCTTTATTACTAATTACATATCACTTCTTTATAATACAGCGTCAAATTATTTTTTTCAAGTTTTCTCATATCCTTAAAAGCGCTACTCAGACCGACTTATTTTAAAATTTTTAATTACTTATCACTCACTCGTACCTCGCTCGTTTCGGTCGCCTGCCTGCCGGCAGGCAGGAAATGACAGAAAATAAAATTAGAAAACCGTAAGCAACACAGATAATTCTTATAAATAAAAAATATATAAAAGAGCAGCTATTCTAATACCAGTAATAATTAAAATAAAATATTGAAATATTTATTGAAAATAGAGGCATCTATAGAGGCATCTATAGATGCCTCTAAAATAATATTTAGGCGCTCTGATAAATCTTGCAATATCATTCATTGTGTCCTTATGTGGTTATATGAAAATATTTTTTAGAAAATAAAAAACACACTGCCGAAACAGTGTGTAAATATTTTAAAAACATACCGAAAACCTCGCTTGATACTTAATACATGTTATTTACTACTTTTCCCGATTACTTTTTTAGCTGACTTGGAAAGCAAAATACCTTTACCTACAGTAATTTTTTTAGTCAATTTACCGTCTCCCAAAATCTTTACCCCGTTTTTAATATTCTTTCTTGTTACTAACCCAACCTTGACTAAACTTTCCAAATTCACTTCTTCTCCGCTTTTAAATTTATTCTCCAAATCCTTGAGATTAACAACGTTCTTTTTCGGATGAACAGATTTAAAACCTCGCGTTTTTTTCAAACGGTCTATTAAGGAAGTCTGCCCACCTTCAAACAAGAGATCTTTTTTAATTCCGGAACGAGCTTTTTGTCCTTTCATTCCCTTCCCGGAATAAGTGCCTCTTCTGCCTCCCCGACCTATTCTCTTGCGGTTTTTTTTCTTATTAATTTTTAATTCGTTTATTTGCATAAAATTAACTTATTTTTCTGCTTTTTTCTCTTTCTTTTTGATGGATAAATCTCCTTTTAATTTGCGAGTTATAGAAAGCTGTTTCAATGCTTCCATGGTAACTCTGGCCACATTCAATTTATTGGACGAGCCTAATGACTTGGAAACTATGTCTTTTATACCGGCCAAATCCATTACTGCCCTAACTGCTCCTCCGGCAATAATGCCTCTTCCCTTGGAAGCCGGCTTCAAAAGAACCTTGGCTCCTCCCAATTTTTGCAAAACATCATGCGAAATAGTCCCGCTAGAAACATCAATTTCTATCATATTTTTCTTGGCCTTATCAAAAGCTTTCTTTATCGCGTCAGCCACATCCGATCCCTTGTCCACTCCCACTCCGACTTTTCCCTTTCTATTGCCAATAACCAAAGTGGCTCTAAAGCGAAATCTTCTTCCTCCTTTAACCACACGCGTAACTCGCGCCAAATCTAAAAGCTTCTGGTCAAACTCAGGTTTTTCTCTTCTTTTATTGAATCTTTTCATAATAATTTTAATCCCTAATTAACACTAATGATTTTTTATTTTTATTCGAGATTATCCGTGATAAAATTTGCTTTGATTAGTGATTTACATTTTTAGCCCGCCTTCTCTTAATCCTTCCGTCAAGGCCTTTACTTTTCCGTGATACTTATATCCGCCTCTGTCAAATACAGCTTGAGAAATTTTAATCTTGGCGCATTTCTTGGCCATTAATTTTCCTGTCTCTTTGGCCAATTCAATTTTTCCTTTTTTGGTTTT
Source organism: Candidatus Moraniibacteriota bacterium (assembly GCA_018400055.1). GTDB lineage: Bacteria > Patescibacteriota > Minisyncoccia > Moranbacterales > UBA9337 > M55B143. The sequence continues at coordinate 12,911 of JAGYNK010000005.1, read as the reverse complement.
GCCGGCTATTTCTCCGGCTTTAGCGCTAACTAATGTTACTCCTTTTTCATCATCAATCGCTTGAACATACATATTCCTTAAGCTTCTGAAAACCGTTATTCTCGGTTTTTTAGCCGTGCCAAAAATCTTGGCGGTAACGCGCTTTTTTCTCTTTAATCTTAATTTATTTCTTGATTCTTTTGTAGTCATACATGTATAAATTATATTATTCCGCTGCTGCCATCTTCTTTTTCTCCTTTCTTATTATCACTTCACCCACATATTTAAAGCCTTTTCCTTTATAGGGCTCAGCCGGCTTCAACGCCCTTATTTCAGCGGCAAATTGTCCCACTCTCTGTTTATCAATGCCGGAAACGGTTAAAATATTCCCTTCAATTTTAGCTTCAATTCCCTCCGGAATGCTTGCTTCTACCGGATGAGAAAAACCTAATGCCATATCAATCTTGTTTCCGTTTACCGACATTCTGAATCCCACCCCGTTTAACTCCAGCTGTTTCTCAAAACCGTTCGTTACTCCCTCTATCATATTTTCAATTATCCTGGCGGTAGTTCCCCAAAAAGCCGGAGCCTTTTTGGAATGGCTTTTCTTTTTAACCGTTATCTCGCCTTCGGAAAAACCAGCTGAAACTTCCGGGCGATGCAAAAAGGACAGAGATCCTTTGGGGCCTGTTATTGAAATTTTACCGTTTTCTATTTCCGCTTTGACATTTTCCGGAACTTTAATTGGTTTTTTTCCTATTCTGCTCATATATATAAAATATTATGAATATTTAAAATGCTCTATCGCTTTGCTTGTTTTAGTTGTCGAAATCGTTTTCAATATTTTAAACACCTTAAACAATTAGAACAACTGGAACATTTTTACCAGACTTCGCAAATGCATTCTCCTCCTATTTTTCTCTTATAAGCTTCTTCTCCCGGCAACAAGCCTTTTGATGTTGAAATAATAGCCATGCCGTAACCGTTCTTGACCTTTTTTATATTGCCTCTCTTCAGATAAATTCTTTGACCTTCCCGGCTTACCCTTCTTATTCCGCTTATAGCCGGCATTTTTTTGGTATTGGAAATCTTTTTATATTTAAGGACTATTTTAATCGCATCAAAGTTGCCCGCTTTTTCTTTGGCAGCCGACTCAATAAATTTTTTATCTTCCAAAATCTTGGCGATAGACCACTTTAATTTGGAATGAGGAATAATTAAATCCCTATGCCCGGCCATTTGGGCATTTCTTAATCTGGTAATCATATCGCTTATTGGATCTAACATAAATTTTTAGTTTTTGGTTAATAGTTATCAGTTCACGGACTTTTGCTTTTTAGCATTGCCATAATCCGTGAACTGCGAACTATGAACCGTAAACTATTTACCAACTACTCTTTTTTATTCCCGGCATTTCTCCTTTTTCCGCCAATTCCCTAAAACAAATTCTGCAAATTTTAAACTTTCTCATATATCCGTGTTTCCTTCCGCATCTCCAGCAACGCCGAACAATCCGAGTGGAAAATTTCGGTTTCTTTTGAGCTCTCGCTTGTGTTGATTCTTTTGCCATATAATTAAATCAATACCTAATCTAAAAAATTATACTTTAATAACAGTTAAAATTTATTGTTTCTATTTGGAATTATTCGGAATAAATTAGCGTTGATTCGTGATTGCCCTTATCGGAAATCCCAACGACTTAAAAAATTCCAAACCTTCTTTTTTGCTCTTGGCGCTGGTTACCAGCGTAATTTGAAAGCTGAATATATTTTTAACTTTTTCTGAAAAAATTTCCGGAAAAATGGTATGCTCCTTAACGCCAATATTCAAATTTCCATTTTTATCCACAGCCTTCGGTGAAATTCCCTGAAAATCTCTCGTTCTGGGAAGAGCAATGTTGATCAAACGATCTGTAAAATCCCACATTCTTTTTCCTCTTAAGGTTGTTTTTATGCCTATTTCCATATTCTCGCGAATTTTAAATCCGGAAATGGCTTTTTTTGCTTTAGTCATTAATGGTTTTTGTCCGGTTATAAGCTGCAAATCTTTTTTCACTTCTTCCACCTTTTCTTTCTCGCCATTGAATTTTCCTATGCCCACATTCACTACCGCCTTTTCAAATCTGGGAACCGCCAAATCATTTTCATAGCCAAACTTTTCCTTCATTTTGGAAATCACCTCTTCTTCATATTTAATTTTAAGCGCCTTTACTTTCATATGTCTTTGGTATATTTCAAAAAATATTTTTCATTTTATTATCACTTGCGTTTCTGACTTACGCAATTTCGCTTCCGCACTTTTTACATATCCTGAATTTATTTTTATTTTCCGTCTTAAAACCTACTCGAGTCATTTTCCCGCATTTGGGACAAATCAACATAACATTGGAAACATCCATAGGGGCCGGGATTTCCACCCGCTGACCTTTGGCTCCCTCTTTTTTGGGACGGACATGCTTCTTGATAATATTAACCTTTTCCACCGTCACTTTCATGATTTTGGGAAAAACACGCAAAACTTTACCGCGTTTCTCCCGATCCTTTCCCGAAATTATTTGAACTTGATCTCCTTTTTTAATCTTCATAATATTTTCCTGCAAATTACGAATGAAACGGCGAAAAAATTTAATTTATTCATAATTTCGCCTGCCTTCCGGTAGTCAAGATAAAATTCGCACTTCGCAGTAATCTACAAAACTTCCAATGCCAAAGAGGCTATTTTACTAAACCCCTTTTCCTTTACTTCTCTGGCGATAGGACCAAAAATTCTTGTTCCCTTTGGATCCTTCCCATCAACAATAACTGCAGCATTTTCATCAAATCGGATACAGGAACCGTCTTTCCTTTTTATCGGCTGGACCTGCCTTACAATCACCGCCTTAACTTTATCTCCTTTTTTAACCATACCCCGCGGTTCCGAAGACTTAACCGACGCTACTATCACATCTCCCGTATAAGCATAACGCTTTTTGCTTCCTCCTAAAATCTTAAAGCATCCTATGGTTTTAGCCCCGGAGTTATCAGCTACTTTTAACTTTGTTTCCGCTTGTATCATAATAATTTTACTATTTTACTTTCACCTTATAATTATTCAGAATAAATTAACCTCGCTTGATGGCTTATGCAACTTTAAACTTTTTACCGTGACTAATCGGCTTAGCTTCAATAAATTCAACTTTATCCCCCTCTTTGTATTTATTCTCTCGGTCATGAACTTTATATTTTTTGGTAAAACGGCATTTCTTCAAATATCTGGGATGTGTCTTGTATCTCTCTACCGCCACCACAATCGTCTTATCCATTTTATCGCTTACAACTACACCTTTCTTCTTGGCAGCTTTTTTACTTGTTTTTTCTTCAGCTTTCATAAAAAATTAATGGTTAATATTATTCTTAATTTCCTTTTTGGCAACTTTTACTTTTTTATCGCCCTCTTTTAAAATAGTCAAGATTCTGGCTATATCTTTTTTAGTTTTTCTGTAATCTCTGTGTTCCTTCGTTTGCCTGGAAACTATTTCAAACCTTAGCTTCCTTGCTAACATTCGCTTTTCTCTTAAAACTCTCTTATTTTCTTTTGTTCTTTTTTCTCTTATTTCTTCAGGTTTCATATCTTTTTAAAATTTACCTCGCCGTCTTTGAATTAAAATTAATTATTAAATTCTCTTAACAAACTTCGTCTTGACTCCCAATTTATAGGAAGCTAGGCTCATAGCCTTTTTGGCAACTTCTTCACTCACACCATCCATCTCAAAAAGAACTTTACCGCCTTTAACTTTGGCTACGAAATGATCAACGCCGCCCTTTCCTTTTCCCATTGGAGTTTGCGCTCCCTTTTCAGTCATAGGCTTATCCGGAAAAATTCTAATCCAAACTTTTCCTCCTCTTTGAATATATCTGGTCATGGCTCTTCTGGCCGCTTCAATTTGGCGCGCTGAAATCAAACCGCTGTTCATAGCTTTAATTCCAAAGCTCCCGAAATTAATCTCCGTTCCCTTGCTGGATATTTTCTTTATCCGTCCGCCTCTCTGCATTTTTCGGTGTTTAACTTTTCTGGGCATTAATAACATATAAATTTATAAATCTCTAATCCATACCAATCTATCCCTAATAATCCCAAATAAAAATGAAAATTTATCAGTAATTGATTTTTAGAGTATAATTCGTATTGATTAATGATTTTCATCATTAAAAACTTCTCCTTTGTATATCCAAACTTTTACTCCTATGGAACCATATGTGGTCTTTGCCGTGACTCTGGCATAATCAATATCCGCTCTTAAAGTGTGCAGAGGAATGGTTCCTCGTGAAAGCCACTCCCGCCTGGACATTTCCGCTCCTCCTAAACGTCCTGAGATTTCTATCTTTATTCCTTTCACATTTTTATTCTTTTCGGATTGGTCCAAAGCGGATTTAAGCACTCTCCTGAATGGCATTCTCTTTTCCAATTGTTCCGCTACGTTCTGCGCAACCAAAGAAGCGTTTTCTTCAAACCGTTTTATTTCTTTAATTTCAATTTTAAGATCCGTTTTTCTATTGGCAAAAAAATTCTTTTTTAATAATTTGCTGATATCCTCAATACCGGTCCCGCCTCTTCCTATCAATACTCCCGGGCGCGAGGTGAAAATAATAACCTTAATCACATTAAAAAATCTTTCTATTTCCACATCGGAAATAGCCGCTTCTTTCCACTTTTCCAATATATAACCGCGAATTAAAACATCCTCTTTTAAATTTTTAGAGTAATCTTTTTTACCAAACCATCTTGATTTCCAATTCGTGGTAATGCCTATGCGCAGACTTTTTGGATTAATTTTTTTTCCCATAGCTATATTTAAATTCTCTCGTCTTATAAAATAATTGTTGAAAAATTATCTTTTTCAAGCTTAAACCGACTTGCGTCTGAATATCTTTTTCGCCCATCCGCTTTCGCGGCTTTGTTTTCTTTCACTTTCTATTTTGCGATGTTCTTTCTTGTTTTCAGCCGCAATCCTTTCGCTTTTCTCATCTTCCGTTTCCAATTGACTCTCTATTTTTTTGCTTCCTTCCGTCATATCTTTTTCCATTTTTTCATTATCCTTTTCGCGTTGTTTTCTTTCTTTTTCCATTTGCTCTTTGGACTTCCTGTTTTTTCCTTCAATTCTTTCTTCTAAAACCAATTTTATCTTGGAAGTTCTTTTTAAAATAGGCGTAGCTCGTCCGTGAGCCCTCGGCATCCACCTTTTCAATGTAGGACCTTCCCCCACCTGAATATCGCATATATATAAATTGTCTTTATCCAACCCGAAATTATTTTCCGCGTTGGAAACCGCGCTATTTAAAAGTTTTTCCAAGCGCGAACCCGAGCTTTTCAGTGTTTCCCTTAATTGCGCTAAAGCTTCGTCTATCTCGCAATTTCTAATCAAATCGGCAACTAACCTGGTTTTGCGCGGAGATATTCTTAAATTGTTTAACTGAGCTGTAACTTTCATAATAATATTTTAATCATCACTATTTTAATCACTGAAATGTTTAAATCGCTTGTTCATTTTCCGCCTTGGCAACCTTGGCCGCTTCCATTTCTTTCTGCTTTATTTCCAACTCTTGTTCTTTTTGCATTCTTCCTCCGTGGCGCATGAATTTTCGGGTAGGCGAAAACTCTCCCAACTTGTGTCCCACCATATCTTCCGTTACATACACCGGCGTAAATTCCTTACCGTTATGCACACCAAAGGTAAAGCCTATCATTTCAGGAGTAATTGTGCAAGCCCTTGACCAAGTTTTGATCACAGTTTTATCGCCTGCTTTTTTGTCACTTATTTTTTTTAACAGTCTGTCATCCACATAAGGACCCTTTTTTAAGCTTCTCGCCATATTATTATTTAAATTGCCTATTTAAACAAATTCGGTTTTGATAATCTTGTTCAAATATACAACTTGTGTCAATTGGTAAAAATTTTCTTTAATTAGCGCTTTTTTCCTCTTCTTCTTATTATAAACTTATTGCTATACTTTTTTCTTTTCCTTGTTTTTTTTCCCAGAGCCGGCTTTCCCCAAGGAGTTTTAGGATATTTCATTCCGGCTCCGGAACGCCCTTCTCCTCCTCCATGCGGATGATCCACGGGATTCATAACGGTTCCTCTCACAGTCGGACGGACTCCCATCCAACGTTTTCTCCCAGCTTTTCCGATTCTCACAGCATTATATTCAAAATTGCTTACTTGCCCCAAAGTAGCATAGCAATCCTTTCTCACAGCTCTTATTTCTCCGGAAGCCATTTTAATCTGCGCCATCTCTTTATCCAACGCCATCAAAACCGCTCCTGTCCCCGCACTTCTTATAATCTGTCCACCATGTCCCGGAATTATTTCTACATTGGAAATAATCGTTCCGGTCGGAATGTTTTTAATCTTCATTCTATTACCGTCTTTAAGAGAAGTTTTTTCATCAGTTATTATTTCCTTTCCTTTTTCCATACCCTTTGAAGCCAGAACATATCTTTTTTCCCCGTCTTTATAATTTACCAGCGCTATCAAAGCGTTGCGGTTCGGGTCTTTTTCTATAGAAACTATTTTTCCGGAAATTCCTATTTTATCCTGTTTAAAATCAACTAAGCGAATTCTTCTCTTATGTCCGCCACCCTTGTGCCTCACTGATATTTTACCATGGGATCGGCCTGATTTTCTGTTACTTTTTGCCAGTAAATACTTCTCCGGCTTCTTATCCGTAAGTTTACCGGGTTTTACCACTGACATATTTCTCCTTCCGGCTGTATTTTTTTTATATATCTTAATAGCCATATTTAGTTATTAGTCAACAGTTAACAGTTCAAGGATTTCATTTACTAAATTTTCCGTGAACTACTAACTGTGAACTGTGAACTATTTTCTACGCACCTTGAAACAGTTCAATTTTATCTCCTTCCTTAAGTGTTACGATAGCTTTTTTATAACCGGATTTCCACCCCGCTTTTCTGGCAAAATTTCTCTTCTTGGAAGGAATATTAATCACATTAATCTTAATCACTTTTACACCGTATAATTCTTCAATGGCTTTTTTAACTTGCTTCTTTTCAGACTGTCTGTTCACCTTAAAAACATATTTATTTAAAGCCATTAAATTATGGGATCTTTCCGTAACCCAAGGCTCGGATAAAACCTTGCAAGCAATTTCAGATTGACCTTCCACAAACGGCTCTTTTTCATCTTTTTTACCTGCTTTATTTTTTTTATCTTCCTCGGCCTCATTAATGGTGTCTTTTTTAACCACCTTTAAATTATCGGTTTTCACCTCTTTTTTAAAACTTTTCTTGACGGATTTTTCTTTCTTCTTTACTACCTTTTCCTTTTCCTCTTTTTTTTCTTCTTTTTTTCCAAATTGAAAAATACCCATTTTTTTAAATTCTATTTCTTAGACTTTATTTTCTTCTTAACCGTTTTTTGCACCTTCGCGCCTTCTTCTCCGTATTTTTTTTCCAAATAATCAATTGATTTTTTACTGAGCATTAACTGCTTATAGTTAAGCATATCAAAAACACTGAGCTGGCTTACGGGGGTTCCGCCCGTTTTTTTAATATTTCGACAAAACAGGTAATAATCTTTTTCTTCTGGAGAAAAAGCAACTAGAGCACTCTTCTTAATATTCAAATTTTTCAATATCTCGGCAAATTTCTTGGTTTTCTTTTCATCCAATTTAATTTTATCCACTACCACTAATTCTCCTGCTCTGAATTTCTCACTTAAGGCAATCACTATTGACTTCCTTTTCATTTTAGTGTTAATTTTCTTTTTAAAATTTCTATCCTTGCTTGGACCAAAAACTACGCCTCCTTTTCTCCAAATAGGATTTCTCACTGATCCTGTTCTGGCGTTTCCCGTTCCTTTCTGCTTCCAGGGCTTTTTCCCCGAGCCCGACCTTTCAGCTCTGTCTTTGGTATGAGCGATAACCCTCCGCTTGTTGGACATAATAGAGACATAAACTTGATGCAGCAGGCTATTGTTTGAAGGAAAGCCAAAAACAGACTCGGATAATTTAATGTCTTCTGTTTTATTGCCTTTTAAATTATATACGGAAACCTTTAGCATATGTATAAATTAAACTTCAAATTATTATCCCGCTATTTCAACTATTCTTCCGTTAACTCCCGGCACAGCTCCCCTGACTCCCAATAAATTCTTGCTCTTGTCTATATAAACTATTTCCAAATTCTTTGTCGTAACTCTTTCTCCTCCCATTCTGCCCGCCATCTTTTTGCCTTTCATAACATGTTGCGGATAAGCGCTTCCGATGGAACCCGGAGCTCTCCAGTCATGTCTATGACCATGGGAATGCGGAGAACCATGAAAATTATGTCTTTTAATTACTCCCTGAAAACCCTTCGCCTTGGAAATCCCGCTCACTTTTACTTTATCTCCTTCTTGGAAAACGTCCACAGTTATTTTATCCCCTTCCTTGGGCATATCCTTTTCTTCCAGACGAAATTCCTTGAGATGGAATTTCTTCTTATTCTTTTCCACTTTCAATAAAGTGGCGGTATATTTATCTCTCTCTTTGGTCCTGTTTAACAAAACTAAATTAGGCTCACATTCAATGAGAGTTACATTCAAAGCGTTTTTGTTCTCGCTGTAAATGGTAGTCATCCCTATTTTTTTTCCCAGTATAAACTTACTCATCTTTTTAATTGCAAATAAAAAACTGGTCATCCAAGCCAGTTAAACCTTTTAAGATTTTAAAAAATTTCTGGCTAGTTTAGTATCCCATATAACGCTAGCTTTTAGGCAAAAATGGGACTTGAACTAACATAATTACGAATTACTAATCCCTTACCAATATACGAATGAGTTATTAAAAGATTGGTATATTCGTAATAGATTAGTAATTCGTAAAAAATATCACATTTTTATTTCTATGTCCACTCCCGCCGGTAAATCAAGATTAGTCAAATCGTCAATAGTTTTCGGCTTCGGATCCCAAATATCAACCAGCCTTTTATGCACTCTCATTTCATACTGATCGCGGGCGTCTTTATGCACAAAAGTAGAACGATTAACCGTTACTTTGTGAATTTCGGTAGGCAGAGGAACCGGACCGGAAATTTTTGCTCCGCTTCTTTCTGCTGTTTCAACAATCTTGCTTGTTGACTGGTCAATGACCTTGTTGTCATAAGCCTTGATTTTAATCCTAATTCTTGATTGTGGTGTTTCCTCCGTTTTCTTTGTCATTTCTAAATTTTTAAATAAATAAAAACTCTGCCTTTCTTATTTTATTTCTATTTCTTATAACCGAATTATTTTATGATCTTAGTAGCCACTCCGGCTCCCACCGTCTTTCCTCCCTCGCGAATAGCGAAGCGCATTCCTTCTTCCATGGCTACCGGGGAAACTAATTTGATTTTCAAATTCACCGTGTCTCCGGGCATAACCATCTCGGTTCCTTCCGGAAGCTCAACTTCACCGGTAACATCAGTGGTCCTTACATAAAATTGAGGCTTATATCCTTTTAGGAATGGAGTATGTCTTCCGCCTTCTTCTTTGGTCAAAACATAAACCTCTCCTTCAAATTCAGTATGCGGAGTTATAGAACCCGGCTTGGCTAAAACTTGCCCTCTCTCTATATCCTCTTTTTTGGTACCTCGCAAAAGAACTCCCGCATTGTCACCCGCCTGCCCCTTATCTAAGGATTTATTGAACATTTCTATACCGGTCACAACTGTTTTTTGAGTATCTCTTAATCCGACAATCTCCACTTCGTCATTAATATTTACCACGCCTCTTTCAATCCTTCCCGTAGCTACCGTCCCTCGTCCTTCTATGGAAAAAATATCTTCAATGGGCATTAAAAGGGGTTTTTCCGTATCGCGCACCGGCTCCGGAATTTTTTCATCCAAAGCTTTTAAAATATCCCAGATAGGCTTAGCCACATCTTCATCAGCCGATTTCGCATCTAAAGCCTTTAAAGCGGATCCTCTGACAATAGCCGCATTTTCTCCGTCAAACTCATACTTAGACAATAATTCCCTTATTTCATCTTCCACCAAATCAACCAATTCCGGATCATCCACCATGTCAACTTTATTAATAAAAACAACAATAGCCGGAACACCTACTTGCCTGGCCAGAAGAATATGCTCTCTGGTTTGAGGCATAGGACCGTCATTGGCGCTTACCACCAAAATAGCTCCGTCCATCTGGGCAGCGCCGGTAATCATATTTTTAATATAATCCGCATGACCCGGACAGTCCACATGAGCGTAATGCCTTTTTTCCGATTCATATTCACAGTGAGCTGTCGCAATGGTGATACCGCGTTCTTGCTCTTCCGGAGCATTATCAATTTCCTTGACTCCTTTTTCCTTAGCCATTCCCTTCAAGCTCAAAACGTGTAACATGGCGGCGGTTAAAGTTGTTTTTCCATGATCAACATGACCGATTGTTCCAACATTAACATGAGTTTTATCTCTTTTAAATTCTTCTGCCATAAAATTTCATTTTCCCTTTGCAAAAAAACTGTTGAAATATCATTTTAAAATACCCTCAGTTTTTCGCAAATTATTTTTTATAAAAATTAAAAAATTATAAATTATTAATGCCTAAGCTTCCAAAAATTATTCTAGTACAAATTTTCATCTTTGGCAATAATGAAATAAAAAACATCTGTGAATAAATATTGGATGAAATTAGACAAACCTTTCCGAAAAAATCCACCACCGGCAAACACAGAATTATTTTTTCATTCTTCAATTCCTTATCGGCAAAAGATTCACATTGCTGTTAATCCTAACAGGGAGTTTTTGTTTTGTCAAATTTTTTTCTTCCGTTTTTTCTGTCTGCCAAAAAAAACGTTCTTGCCAATTCAAAAATTATTTCTTATTCATTATTTCTTCCGCCACACTGACTGAAACTTCCGCGTAATGCCCAAACTCCATGGAATAACTGGCCCTGCCCTGAGTCATACCGCGCAATTGCGTGGCATAGCCAAACATGGAAGCTAACGGAACTTCCGCTTCTATTTCCTTTACTCTGGCATTTCCTTCTCCTCTGTCATTAATTTCTTTAATGATTCCCCGGCGAGAATTTATATCTCCCACAACATCTCCCATAAACTGTTCCGGAGTAATTATTTGAACTTCCATAACAGGCTCCAATAAAACCGGATTGGCTTTTTTAACCGCTGATTGAAGCGCCATTGAGCCCGCTATTTTAAAAGCGGCCTCGGAAGAATCCACATCATGATAGGAACCGTCATAAAGAACCACCTTTATGTCAACCAGAGGATAACCCGCCAAAACTCCGTTATCCATTGCCTCCTTCGCGCCTTTTTCCACCGCCGGAATAAATTCCTGCGGAATAGTTCCTCCCTTGATTTCATTTACGAATTCAAAACCTTCTCCTGACTCTTTCGGTTCAATCTTAATCCAGCAATGTCCATACTGTCCGCGTCCACCAGACTGGCGAATATATTTACCCTCGGCTTCGGATAATTTTTTAATCGTTTCCCGATAAGCTACCTGCGGTTTACCCACATTAGCCTCTACTTTAAACTCTCTTTTCATTCTGTCCACAATTACATCCAAATGAAGCTCTCCCATTCCGGAAATTATGGTTTGTCCTGTTTCCTCGTCAGTCCTAACTTTAAAAGTAGGATCCTCTTCAGCTAGTTTTTTAAGAGCCAATCCCATCTTTTCCTGATCCGCCTTGGTTTTCGGCTCCACTGCAATATCAATAACCGGCTCCGGAAAAGTTATTGATTCCAAAAGTACCGGATTATCCACATCGCACAAAGTGTCTCCGGTAGTGGTATTTTTAAGTCCCACCAGCGCTCCTATATCACCTGCTTGCAGTTCCTCCACTTCCTCGCGATGATTGGAATGCATCCTTAATATTCTTCCTATTCTCTCTTTGCTATTTTTAGCTGAGTTTAAAACATAAGAACCTGTCTTAATTCCTCCCGAATAAACCCTAAAAAAAGTCAATTGTCCCACAAAAGAATCAGCCGCTACCTTAAAAGATAAAGCGGAAAAAGGCTCATCCGCCAAAGGCTTTCTTACAACTTCTTTTTCCGTTTTTAAATCTATCCCTTTTATGGGAGGCACATCCTCCGGCGAAGGCAAATAGTCCACCACCGCATCCAAAACAAGCTGCACTCCTTTGTTGCGAAGCGCCGTTCCCGTAAGAACCGGGATTAATTTAACTTCTATAACCGCCTTTCTCAAGGCTTTCTTCAACTCGTCCACGGAAATTTCTTCTCCGCCTAAATATTTTTCAATCAGTTTATCATCGCTTTCCGCTATTTTTTCCACCATCTTTTCTCTCCATTCATTGGCCTTCTCTTTAAATTCTTCCGGAATATCTTTCTCTGTAACTTTTTCCCCTTTATCCCCTTCAAAATAATAAGCTTTCATTTTAAAAAGATCCACCACTCCCTTAAAATCCATTCTTTCACCAATGGGGACCTGAACGGCCACAGCATTGGGAGTTAGTCGATTCCAAATAGATTTTACCGCCTGTTCAAAATCTGCTCCTTCCTTGTCAATTTTATTAATAAAACAAACCCTAGGAACATTATATTTATCGGCCTGTCGCCAAACTGTTTCCGACTGAGGTTCTACTCCTTCCTTCCCGTCAAAAACAACCACACCTCCGTCTAAAACCCGAAGCGATCTTTCAACCTCAACTGTAAAATCAACATGTCCCGGTGTATCAATAATATTGATTTGATATTCTTTCCAATAGCAAGTAGTAGCCGCACTGGTGATGGTAATACCTCTTTCTCTTTCCTGCTCCATCCAGTCCATAACCGCTTCCCCTTCATGCACTTCTCCGATTTTATGTGTAATGCCGGCGTAAAACAAAATACGCTCGGTCGTCGTAGTTTTACCGGCGTCAATATGAGCGATAATCCCTATATTTCTTAATTTATTAATGGGTGTATTTTTTAGCATAAAAAGTTTAAAATATT
>JAGYNK010000004.1 GCA_018400055.1 Candidatus Moraniibacteriota bacterium | reverse complement strand
CACAGGATGAATACAGAGGCTGGCGGTTATTTTAATTTGGGCGATATTTATGAAAAGATTCAATATCCGAAGTCAAACCAAAGAAAAATAGTTTATTTAAATAGTGACTATATTGATCAGCCTGAAGCTAAAAGTTTTTTAGCCCATGAATTTATGCATCTGATTACCGTTAATCAGAAAAACACATTAAGAGGGGTGAACGAAGAAGTCTGGCTTAACGAGGCCAGGGCGGAATATGTTCCGACTTTACTGGGGCATGATGACGTTTACAAGGGAAGCAATCTTGAAAGAAGAGTTAATAATTTTTTAAGCAACCCTTCACATTCTTTGACCGAATGGCTTAACCGGAAAGAGGATTACGGAGTGGTTAATCTATTTACCCAGTATTTGGTTGACCACTACGGAGTTGAAATTTTAGTTGATTCTTTGAACTCAGACAAAGTGGGCATTGAAAGCATAAATTATGCTTTGGCCAAAAATAATTTTAAAGAGGACTTTTCTCAAATTTTTAGCGACTGGGTAGTTGCGGTCTTGGTTAATGATTGTGACTTGGGAGAAAAATACTGTTATCTTAATGAAAACCTCAACGAACTTAGGATTACTCCTGTTTTTTATTATTTTCCCCAAACAGAAACCGTTTTGTCGACTCAGCATAGTACTAATTACTGGGAGGCCAATTGGTATAGATTTTTTGGCGGGGAAAAGTATTTTATTTTAGAGTTTAACGGAGACAGCGTGGTGGAGTTTGAAGTGCCTTATTTGCTTTGTAATTTTGAAAACAGTTGTTCTGTCGGATCTTTGCCTTTGGATCAATCGCAAAGAGGGGAAATCGTTATTTCCGACTTTAAAGCAAAATACAGCTCATTGACCATTATGCCTTTTATTAAAAGCAAGACAATTGGCTTTAATGGCCGAGAAAATTCTTTTTCTTTTTTATTGGAAGCCTCGACTCAAAAAGAGTTGGAAAAAGAGGATGACGAGGAATTGATGGAGGAGTTGTTGGCTGAGATAGAAGAATTGAAAAGCCAGATTGCTTTTTATCAGCAGAGAATAAATGAGATTTTAGCTCAAAGAGGGGAATTAACTTTTTGCCAAGGATTGGAAAACAATCTTTATTTCGGCATAAGAAACAATGCGGAAGTCAGGTGTCTGCAGGAGTTTTTGAAAGCCCAGGGTCCGGAAATTTACCCCCAGGGCCTGGTGACCGGCAATTTTCTTTCTTTGACCCAAGAGGCGGTTATTCGTTTTCAGGAAAAATATGCTCAGGAAATTTTATCTCCTTGGGAGTTGGGTCAGGGAACCGGCTATGTTGGTTCCACTACCAGGGCGAAGATTAATCAAATTTTAGGTAAATAGTTTTTTGATATTATCTCTTAATCCATTATAATGGAATTGAGTTCGAAAAATTGGAATTAAATTATTAAATACTTAAAAGGATAAATCAAAATCCCCATTCCATATTCATAATTCTTTATTCTTAATTCTAAATTAAATCATTGACACTATTTTAAAAGTTGTTAAGATGAAAACATATGGCTATACAAATAAATGAGAAAAAATTAAAAGCCTTAATGAAAGAAAGTATGAGAGAGGTAATGAAAACAGAAATTATGCGGCTTCGCGCTTTTGTTTTGCCCGAAGTTTCCAAAAGAGAACAGAAAGACATTGAAAAACGTTATGGAAGTCCATCTCGTAAAGCAGGTAAAGAATACGAAACAGAAATATGAAGTGGAAAATAAAGTTTTCACATTCGGCAAAGAAATTTATTGAAAAAAATCAAATTACTCACGAAGAGGTTTTTGAACTTATTAGAAAAGCGCTTCGGTATTTTGGCGGAGAGCAGATAAATATAGACGTTGCCAAATTAAAAGGAAAATGGAAAGGGTTTTATAGAATTAGAATAGGTAAATTGCGCGTCATCGCCGAGTTTAATTTTGAAAACTCGGTTGTTTTTATTGAAGAAATTGATTGGCGAGGTAGTGTTTATAAATAAATTACGTTGCGGCTAATGGAAAGACTCAGTTTTACCTGGTTAGAAAGCCCCATCCTTTTTAATAGGTTTATTTGGGGTTTTTTTGTTTTTTGTGCGAACTTTTGCTATAATGGGAGAACGTTAAATAATTTGGAGAGAAAAAAGAATATTGGTCACTGAGATTTTGTCTCATCTACTTAAGCAAAGCATAGAGTATGAGATGAACAGAGTTCAGCGAACCTCGCCTTGCTTACGCTCAATGAATAAAGAGTTAAGAATGGGAATATAGAATAAAGAGCTTTCCTAAATTGTATATTCAAAATCCCCATTCCATATTCATAATTCTTTATTCTTAATTCTAAAAATGAAGGTTTTAATTTTAGCCGGAGGAAAGGGGACAAGGTTATGGCCTCTTTCCAGAGAATACA
>JAGYNK010000003.1 GCA_018400055.1 Candidatus Moraniibacteriota bacterium | reverse complement strand
TTTATTTATCCCCGTTGGTGGCAAATATACTATTGGCGCGGAAAAAGCGGCGGAAATCGTCCGCAAAATAGAACCGTCCATTGTGGTGCCGATTCACTATAAAGTGCCGGGACTAAAAATAGACATTATGGATGAAAAAATGTTCTGCTCCGAAATGGGAAGTTGCCCCAAGGAAAAAGTTTCCAAGATAAATTTAAAGAAAAGCGATTTGGAAGAAAAAAATTTAGAGGTAATACTAATGAGCATAAAATAAGTTTAATTTTATTTCATTCCGGAATTTTCGGAGCCATAGCCCCGATGTTGCATCGGGATAAACTCCGAAAATATCCGGAATCTACGCGTAAAACAAAAGAAAGATTTCCGATCAGGTTGGGAATGATATATGCTTTGAATTACGAAAGGCTAAAATTAAACTATCATCCTGAATTTATTTCAGGATCCTTTCCTTAATTTACGGGATCCCAAAACCTGCCTACCGGACAGACAGGCAAGTTCGGGATGACAAAAGGGCGATTTCGCAATTCAAGGTATATAAAAAGCAGACGATAAAAAGTATGGATTTAAATAAAAAAATAGAAGAAATAAGAAGTAAGCCGGAAAATATCCGCTTGCGTTATGTTTGGGGATCCGTAGGTTTTTGTATGCTTTTTATAATAATTTTTTGGGTATTTTCCATAAGAGAAAATTTAAGTAGTATAAGCCAAGAAACTGGTTCTTCCAAAAGTTGCATTTATAATCTTCAGGAAAAAATTAACGGAACAGGCGGAGAGTCCGAACCTTCCATAAAGGAAATAATGGAACAAGCTAGCCAAGAAATAAATGAAGGAATAATCAGTCAAAAAAACAATGAAAATCAATAAAAAAGAAATTAACAACGAAAAAAACGCGACAATAAAATCAAGGAAAATAACCGATGAAGTGCAACAATCCTATTTGGATTATGCCATGAGCGTTATTGTTTCGCGCGCTTTGCCGGATGTCAGAGACGGGCTTAAACCCGTTCATCGCCGCATACTTTATTCCATGTGGAACACCGGTCTGAAATCCGGCGGAAGATTTAAGAAGTCCGCTACTGTAGTCGGTGAAGTGTTAGGCAAGTTTCATCCCCATGGAGACTCGGCTGTTTATGATTCCATGGTTCGTATGGCGCAAGATTTTTCCATGAGATACCCGTTAGTTTGGGGTCAAGGAAATTTTGGCTCCATGGATGGAGATAGCGCGGCGGCTTACCGTTATACTGAAGCGAAATTAGCGCCTATTGCCGAAGAGATGCTTTATGATATTGAAAAAGAAACGGTTGATTTTGTTCCTAATTTTGATGGAACACATAAAGAACCCGTAATTCTTCCGGCTAAACTTCCTCAGCTGTTGCTTAATGGCACCATGGGAATTGCGGTAGGTATGGCGACTAACATTCCCCCGCATAATTTGGGAGAACTGGCGGATGCCATAGTTTATTTAATTGATAATCCCAAAGCTGATATTGAAGCCTTGATGAAATTTATCAAGGGTCCTGATTTTCCTACCGGAGGAATAATTTATAATGAAAAAGATATTAGAGAGGCTTATTCAACGGGAAGGGGAAAAATTGTTACCAGAGCCAAAGCTGGCATCGTGGAAGTAAAATCCGGAGTTTTTCAAATTATTGTAAATGAAATAACTTATGCTACCAATAAAGCGACTTTAATTGCTAAAATAGCTCAGTTGGTAAAAGATGGTAAAATTAACGGTATAAAAGATTTACGCGATGAATCTGATAAAGACGGAGTTAGAATAGTCATAGAACTTAAAAAAGACACCTACCCCCAAAAGATTTTAAATAAGCTTTATTCTACCACTGATTTACAAAAAAATTTCAATGTCAATATGTTGGCTTTGGTGAACGGAATTGAGCCTCAAGTACTTAACTTAAAATCTATTTTGGATCATTATATTGAACATCGCCGTATAGTGATAGTGCGTCGCGTTCAATTTGATCTTAAAAAAGCCAAAGAAAGAGCTCATATTTTGGAGGGGCTGAAAAAGGCTTTGGATCATATTGATGCTGTCATTGAAACGATTAAAAAATCAGCTACCAAAGAATTGGCCCATAAAAATCTGGTAAATAAATTTAAGCTTTCCGATATTCAAGCGGAAGCCATTTTGGAAATGAAACTTCAAACTCTAGCCGGCTTGGAAAGGAAAAAAATAGAAGATGAATTAAAAGAAAAGAAAAAGTTAATCAGCCAGCTGGAGGCTTTACTTAAAAGCCAGATAAAAATCCTCTCCTTGATTAAGAAAGAGCTACTGGAAATTAAGGAAAAATACGGAAACGAACGCAAAACCAAAGTGATGCGCGGAAAGGTGGGCGAATTTAAAGAAGAAGATCTGATTCCCAACGAAGAAGCTATTATTACTTTAACTCAGAATGGTTATATCAAGAGAATGATTTCTTCTTCTTATCATGTTCAGAAAAGAGGGGGTAAAGGGGTAATTGGCGCCGTAGCTAAGAATAATGATGCCATAAAACAAGTGGATGCCATTTTGACCCATGACAATCTGATGTTTTTTACTAATACGGGAAAAGTTTTTCAAATCAAAGCGCATGAAATACCTCAGTCGCACAGAACGGCCAAGGGTCAAGCTATTGTAAATTTTCTTCAACTATCTAGCAACGAAAAAGTAACTGAAATGATTGCTTTCAATAAAGATGATAATTACAAACACCTTTTTATGGCGACTGAAAACGGCGTGGTTAAAAAGTCCAGCCTTAAAGATTTTGAGAGCGTACGCCGCAGCGGTCTTCTGGCCATTAAACTAAGCAAGGAAGATAAATTAAGATGGGTAAAGCCGACCACGGGAAGGGACATAATTTCAATTACCACCGCCGCAGGGCAAGCGATTAAATTTAAAGAATCAGATGTGAGAAGCATGGGAAGAAACGCTTCCGGAGTAAGAGGTATAAAACTAAAAGAGGGCGACAAAGTGGTGGGAATGGACGCTGTTTTAAGAGATCAAAAGGGAAACCAGTTAATGGTTATTACTGAAAACGGATATGGCAAAAGAAGCGATTTAAGTCTATATAAAATTCAAAAAAGAGGAGGCTCCGGCATTAAAACCGCTAAAGTGACCGCTAAGACCGGAAAACTAATCAGCGCTAATATTGTAAATGTTGATGATATTGACGGAGATTTGATAATCACTTCTGAAAAAGGGCAAATTATCCGCATTCCTCTTAAAAGCATTTCTGTTTTAGGGAGGGCGACTCAAGGAGTGCGAGTGATGAGACCCAGTGCCGGAGACAAAGTTTCCGCCTTAACCGTCATATAGCTTTGGGTAAAGTTTGAAAAATGAACCAATTAAGATTAAAATAATCTTATGAAG
>JAGYNK010000002.1 GCA_018400055.1 Candidatus Moraniibacteriota bacterium | reverse complement strand
TTTTTCTTTCCCTATTTGGGAAGGTAACGCAACGATCTGCCTATATGAAATCTTCTTAAAAGAGTCTGAGTGCCCTCTATACGCTATCGTAGGCGTATTTGACAAAAAAGGACAACATACCTTTTCTGAAGAAATAGAAATTAACATTTATTAGAAAATCCCTGCCCTAGAGCGGGGATATTTTATTTTTTCTTGCTTTTTTATGGCCATATTGATAAAATACTATAAATACAAAAAAATCACTAGTTCATTCAAATTTCAAAAAAAGGAGAAGGTAAAAATGAAAGAAACAAAAAGGATTAAGGCAATATACATTTCGGTTTTAGCCATATCAGTTATAGCTCTGTTTTTTTCCAGAGATGAATTTTCTCAAAAATTCATTATGGAAATTGCGAGTAATCCTCTGATATGGATAATTATGGGTTTTTTTGGACTGGGTCTTGCCATGTCCTTGACAATGTTTTTCAATACTATCAAAGAATCGGAAACATTGGAAGCAATAACTTCTCAAGAGGCGGACAAAATCCTAGAAGGAAAAATGCCCAAAAATTCAGATTCAATGATTATGAGACACCTCAATAAGTTTCATACCGCAGAAATTTTTAATTGGACAAGAGAGTCCAGGTCTGAACTTAACGAATACCTGAAAGAGGTCATGTTTTACTGGCCAAACTGGCTGGGTTTTATTGGAAGATACTTACCGGCCTTAGGTATGTTAGGCACAGTTCTCGGCATGATAGAAGCCATGTTGGATAAAGCCAGCGGTGGCGATATGTACGCCGGAGTTGCTAATGCTATCGGAACCACAGTAATAGGTCTCATCGGCTCTATCATTCTCTCTACCCTAAATCAATTGATCATATCGGAGAGAAAAATGCAGACTAAAAGCATCGCCGTATTACTGAAAATGAAGGGAGGAGAAAAAAATGTTTAGAGAAGAAATCCTCCTGCCTTTTGTAGATACCCTCTTTATTCTTTGCTTGTTTTTTATGTATATTTCGCAGGAAGAAGCAGAAATAGGCAAAGCGGTAGAAGACAAAAAAATACCCACTGTTTTCGTCTATCTGGAAACAGATGACGGAAAGTTCAGGGCAAGATGCAATGGACACATAGTCTCGCCCTATCAACTAACCAAAATAATTGAATTGGCTCCCGAAAAAGGAGTTACTGAAGTACAAATTGATTTTCTTTCTGAGGGGAAAATTGAAATTAAAAAGTTTATCCCCTATAAAACCGCCCTCGAAAGAATGGGAATTACCTATGAGAATTTAAAAATCTCATGGAATATATATCTGACTGAAATAAGAGGAGGAAATTGAAAAATGTACCTTGAAAAATTAAAATGGCTTTCGGCAAAATTAAGTTTTTGTCACTCAAACAACAACAGCCAATCCAAAAATGGATTTGCGAAAAAGGGCATTGCCTTTTTCATTATTGCATTGTTATTTATTGTAGCGGCGATAATGATAAAATCGCCCAAGACCTGTTTTAATTCTGATAAAGGAATTATCGGGCTGGTTTTCGCCGAGAGACCCAACAAGCCTCTGGACTTTATCATGTTCACAAGTTTGTTTGAAGACTTTTTCAGAGGTAAGCTATTTCCATTGTCGGAAAGTGTTTACATAGAAAAAACCGGCATGGAAATTCAAACAAATATGAACGCGTTCGCTTTCGCGATTCATAACATCGGCTGCCGATTTTTCAATTATCCGGCCGCTGACTGGATCTACCGAACGCGTATTCAGCAATTTCAGAAGGAAAAAAAATTAAATGTCAAAGAGATTTTAGAGCTCAAAAATTTTTCCACCGCCTTTAAGGTCTTGCCTTATTTCAACGGTGAAAAGAAGCGTGGAACATCAAGCCATATGCACCAGCCAATCTTTCAGTATTCCGGAGGCATGATAAACTGGAAAGGAAAATTTGCCGATGGAAAAACCAGAGAGCTGGTTCCCAATGACGCCTTCTGCGTCCAACCGAACACCTTTGGAATTTGGAGAGATAGCCAAACTGACGAAAAAATCGGCGCTATTCCACTGGATCCCGAGGAATCTCTTCCAGTCATCTTCTATGTCTTAACAGAAATGTGTGACTGGAAAACGGGAGAATGGAAAGACGGAGAAAAACTTCGCTGGTTGATCTGTTGCCAGTACCTTTTTGCTCACCGGGTTTATATTAACCCGGAAGAAATAGAAATAAGTGGGCAAAGACTACAGGCTCGATTTCTATATCACGGAGAGTTACCGGTATCCATGTTAACTATTCTGGATAAAAGCGGAAAGCAACAAGTCGTTCCCGTAGTTAATAACCGCAAGGAGCTTTGTTTCTATGGCTCGGCGGCGGTTAATCAGGGTGTCTACATTCCCCTCAGCTATCTTCCTCAAATAGAAAACGAGGAAGAAATTATTCTTGCCGGAGGAACCGTTGTTACTAATCTCCGACATTTCTTGGAAGAAGCGGCGCAAGTTATGGAAAATTTAAGTCTTGTGCGCAAAGCTCGGGAAGGAATGCCGGGAGAAAAAATATCAGCTAACGGAGAAATTTCAGCCTATGTAATTAGAAATGATCACTTAACTGAAATCGCCCAACGCATAGGAGGAAACGGAACATTGGAAGAGAAAGTGGCTAATATAATGAAATTCGTAAATGTTGCTCTTCCATATTCCTCCGACCATGATGGCGATAAAAAAGAACCTGGCTACAATGGACCCGTAGAGATTTTAAGAGCTCCATTGGTCGCTCTGATGAATCGCGGAGATGATTGCGAAGGACATGGCACGACAGCTGCCTCGCTAATCGCGTCCTGTGATGAAAATGTCTTAGTTGGACTTATTAAACTTATTTTTAAGCCCACTGGAGACGGTCATATAATTCCTATGGTAGCCGGAATTAAAAATTATGTTAGGGATCCTTTCCCTAACTATGGAATTTTTTCAGGCGTTCCATTCGCTTTTCTGGAAGCCACCGGATCCGGAGACACTGGTAGCGAGATACACCAATTCTCGCCTACCATAAGAGGTTATAAGCCGATATATGCCGTGGTTATTGATGATCATGGTCCTAATCGGAAATTGAGCATTTATGGGTTCTCCCAATTCCAATTTGCTCTCAGATAACATCTCATATATCCCGCCAGGAAAATTTTCCGGCGGGTTTTTATTTTCCCAAAATTTAAAAAAGGCAGTTTAAAATAAACTGCCTTTTTACTTACTGTTTTTTTTCTTTCTTCTTTTTTCTCTCTCCTTTTATCTCATCTTTAATTTCTTTGAGCATTTCTCCAAAATGCTCATTTATTTCTCTGAAAGAAATGTTGTAATGCTTGCATAACTTCCTAATATTCCCATCGTATTCAACCATGCGCTCCCTGATTTCCTTTTCAGAAATGCTGCCAAAAAACTCTTTCCTGGCATCGCGGGCAACCTCTCTTAAAGATACCAGATCCAATCTCCGGATAAGCTTAGGAATAGTATCAATCCCCGCTTTACGCAGACGATCATCTTCTACCGCCAAACTGATACGCCCGTTATATTCTCCGATTACCACCTCCTCCATAATTTTCCTTATCTCTCTCTTGTTTTGCTCCGCTTTTTTCTGATTATCTTTTTTTCTTTTTCTTCTTCCTGCCCTTGTTGTTTTCTGATTTTCTCCAGCCTCAGAAAAAGAAACAGGAATATCAATTTCTTTATTCACCAATGAACGCAAAACGGCGGCACTCAATTCCCTGACATTTCCCGGCCAATCATACTTCAGCGCTTTTTCAGAAAAACGCCTTACAAACATTTTCTCAAAAAATTCAGCCTCCATATTTTTCGTACCGTAATAAAGCTTAAAAAGAAACTCTATTATCTTTTCCGCCCCTTGCGTCTGGTATAAATTTTTAGAAAAATCGTAACCGAGCAACTCTTCTGCTTTTGCAAGAAGCTCGCATCCATTCATTTTTCCGTCCAACTTATTGTCCTCCGCGAAAAGCTTAACGCAAATTTCATAAACCTGCGAGAGACTAAAATCGTATTCCTCACAATGAACTTTGAAAAAATGCCCTGCCAGCAAAGGAATATCTTCCGGACGTTCCCGCAAAGACGGAATGCAGATATTGAGAATGTTCAAACGATGATATAAAGCATTCTGAAACTTTCCCTCGGCTATCATTTTTCTTAAATCTTGGCTGGCAGCCGCTATAATTCTAACATTTATTTTAGAAGGTTTATCCGAACCAACCGGATAAACCTCTTTATTTTCCACCGCTCTAAGCAGCTTTGACTGAACCTGAAGTGGCAATTCGCCTACTTCATCAAGAAACAAGGTGCCTCCTTTAGCACTAAGAAAAGCCCCGTCGCGATTACCAGCCGCTCCGGTAAAAGAGCCCTTAATATGTCCGAATAATTCACTCT
>JAGYNK010000001.1 GCA_018400055.1 Candidatus Moraniibacteriota bacterium | reverse complement strand
TTGTAATCGTATTCAAAACCCAACACAATTCCGCGTGTTCGTGAACTTGCGATTGGATAAAAATAGCGGATTTTTCAGGGTTAATTCCGGATGCTAAATAAATTTTAGCGGTTTCAATGGTTCTCTTTCTTAATTCTTCCGAATTTTGCGGGATGGTAATGGCGTGCAGATCCACGATGCAAAAAATAGAATCGTATTTATTCTGAAGCGCAACCCAATTTTTAATAGCGCCCAAATAATTTCCAATATGCAAATTTCCACTTGGTTGAACGCCGGAAAAGATTCGTTGATTTTTCATAATTTTGACCTTATGGCCCAATTAAAAGGATAAAAATAACTTCTCCATAATTTATCACCGGAAAAAAATTCATTGTCAAAGGCGAAGAAATCTGCTAGAGCTTCGCGCAGTCGGGTTAATTCTTTTAATCTCGTTTTATTTTTTTCGTCAGCTATAGTCAGATCTAGGAGCTCCAACGCACGCTCAAAAGCTTTCTTGCTGTATTCTTTATTTCCTTTTTCTTTCCATAGAATTGTCCGCTCTACCTCGCTTCCTATATTGGCCATCTGCTCAAAGAAAGAAAGTTGTTGCCAGCGCCCGGCGGCTAATTGTTGATGCTGATAATTCATTCTTTTATTAAATCATTTACAATGTCAATGATTTTCTTTCTAATTTTCGGGTCATCTACTCCACGGCTACGATTTTCATATCTTTACCTTATATTAAATTATGGTTTTAGGCAATTTTATACTTCTATCACTACCGGCAGAACCATAGGGCGGCGCTGAGTTTTTTGGTACAAGAAAGAGCCGACCGCTTCGCGAATGTTATTCTTTACATAATTCCAGTTAATGCTCATATCGGGTGAGGTTCTTTCTTTGATGACTTTTTTCACCACGTTTTTAGTGGCGTTAACTAAATCAAAATTTTCTTTAACAAAAATGAATCCCCGAGAAGTAACTTGAATATGTCCCACGATTTCTTTGGTTTTGCTGTCAATAATCACGGTAATGACAAACATACCGTCGCTGGAAAGCATTTGCCTGTCGCGCAAAACAACTTGTCCGACATCTCCCACGCCTAATCCGTCTATAAAAACATAGTCGGTTTTAACTTTTTTGGGCAGAACGGTGGCTTGATTTTTATCAAATTCAATAACGGATCCATTATCTAAAACGAATATTTTATCCTTGGGAAATCCTATATTAGTGGCAAGCTTAACGGCTTCTTTGAGGAAATAATGATTGGCATAAACCGGAAGAAAATAATCCGGTTTAATTTGTTTTATAACTTTTTGGATATCCGAAGCGGTACTGTGTCCGCTGGTGTGAACGTTCATAATTTCCGTGTGGATGACATTATCACATTTCCTATATAAATTATCCTTAAGCCTTTGGATAGTTCTTTCATTTCCGGGAATAACCGAGGAGGAGAAAATAATCGTGTCTTTTTTTCTTATTTTTATGTAATGATGGCTGTCATTTACGATGCGGGAAAGGACGGCGTTTCCCTCTCCTTGTGCCCCCGTGCAGATAATAATTAGTTGATGGTCGGGATATTTATGGATGTCATTTATGGAAATAAGCGTTTGCGGACTTATCTTTATGTAACCCAATTTTTTGGCAATTTCTATGTTCATTTTCATACTGTATCCATCTAAAGCCACTTTTTTTCCTGTTTTTTGAGCATATTCCAAAATTTGTCCGATTCTTTTTATCTGTGAGGAAAATGTACCGATAATAACTTTTCCTTCGGCGGAATCAATTATTTTTTCCAGGTTGGCATACATTTCTTTTTCATCGGGACGCTTTTTGGTTTCAGTTGCACCGAGGCTTTCCAACATTAAAATGGTGGGACGGGGGAGTCCGGAGAGTTTTTCATAGGAAAGAGGTTGGCGATCCATGGGATTTTCCTCCAATGTCCAATCACCGGGGTGAATGACTGTTTCTTCGGGAGTTCTTAAAACAACGCCCACGGCGTCCATAATGGAATGTTCAATATCAAAAAATTCAGCCCGAAAAGCGCCTAGTCTAATTTTGTCGCTTACGGAATTTATTACAATGTTTTTAAGAAATTTTGAAGAATTTTTTTCATAGTCTTCCATTTTGTGCTTAACCATAGCCAGCGTCAAGTTGCGACCGATTACGGGGGGGTAGTTAAGTTCTTTTAAGAGAATAGGCGCGGCGCCAATATGGTCTAAGTGTCCATGACTAAGAATAACGCCACGTATATTTTTTTCTTTTCCTTTAAGATAGGAAGTATCGGGAACGATATAATCCACTCCAGGCATATCCTCTTCTGGAAACTGCAATCCCATGTCCAAAATTACAATGTCTTGGCCATATTCAAATATGGTCATATTGCGCCCCACTTCTTCTTGTCCTCCCAGTGGTATGATGCGCAATTTTTTTTCCGCCGTTTTTTCTCTGCCAGGACTTTTGAAGGTATTTTTTTTATAATTTTTAGGCGAATATTTAAAACTCGCCGATTGTGTTTTTTTCATAATTTTTTTAATAGTTAAATTAATCCTCAGTTCCCTTCATAAAAAGGAATGCCCATTTTTTAAGGCTGGGGATTTCTAAATGGTTATAATTTTTTTAAATCTTTCTTAACGTTCTTTTACTAAAAAAGAAGAATAAAATTTTAGCAAGTTGGAATTTAATAAAAAAGCTGAATAATTTTAAGATTCACTTGAGTAAGTTTTTGAATTTTTCCACCATTTCCACCGGAGTGGGGTCTTGGCCGTATTCCAGAGCGAGATAATAGGATATCCAATCTCCCAAAAAAAGAGCAGAAAACATTTTATAGAATATGTCGCCCGTTTCCATGTCAACGGTTTCTGTTTCAATGCCTTTTTCTCTGAATATATCTTGGGTGATTTTAAAACGTTTTAAATTTTGAGGATGGTCCTCTGGGTCTTTTAGCATAAGGATAAAAAAGTTCGCTTGCGGATTGGTGAAACCGACCATTTCGTTATGGTTAAGCTCCGGAAAAAAATTGTAGAAAGCCGGAATTTTGGAATTCTCATTAAACTTGATTTTCCAAATCATGGCCAGCGCTTTAAATTTGGCGGAAGAATAAATGATCAGAGTTTTACCTTTAAGTTTTTGGGCAACATCTTTCCCTTTTTTTTCAAGCTCGGGGGTTGTTTTCTCGAGCTTTTCCGCTAGCTTTTCCAATTCTCCGGTTTTGTCCGGCATTAGTCCGGTATTAACCAAGACTTGAAAAATGGAAGCAAAGAAGTATCCGGTTGCCATACGGGGTTGGATTCCGGAGGGCAATTTTACATGGGGAATGTTGTTTTTTTGGCATATTTCTTCTATTTTTCCGCCACTGGAAATTCCAACACAGGCCAATTTGCCTTTCAGAGCTTCATTAAAAGAAGAAATGGTTTCTTCCGTATTTCCCGAATAAGAACAGATAATATTCAAGCAGTTATCATAAGCTTCAGGAGGAAGGGAATAAAATCGGTTTTGATAGACGGCTATTTTTTTTTGAATTTCGGATTTTTGAAAAAGGTCGTTTAAGTATACCCTTAATATGTTTCCGGGCAAAGCCGATCCGCCCATGCCGGAAAGCATAATTGATTTGAATTGGCCGTTAATTTTAATGTTTTTTGCCAATCTTAGACCTTCTGAAAATTGTTCAGCACCATCTAAAATTATTTGTCGCAGGCTTGATTTGTCTATTTTTATATTTTCCATTTTTTTATTTTCTAACTCTTTTAGTTTTAATATACCATTGATTAACTTCGGAAAAACGTTGAGAAAGTGAATTAAGGCTTTCAAGTTGGATGCCTTTTACCTTTTTATTTACAGAATATAAATAGAGAGGACTGTAAAGAAAAGCGGCCGGATTCTCATTTTTTATAATTTCTTGGAAGCGGTGATATTTTTCTATTCTTTTGTTTTTATCTGAAGTTTCGCGCGCTTCTTCCAGTATTTTGTCCACTTCTTCGTTGTCAAAAAAAGAAAGGTTGAGTCCGGGATCCCTTTTTTGGCTAGAGCACCAGAAAGGGCACGGGTCAGGGTTGAGGTTGGTTGCTTGACCGAAAAGGAGCGCTTCATATTCTCTGGGGCGTATATAATTTTGCTGGAGATCGGAAACTGTCAATACATTTATTTCAACGGAAACTCCAATTTTTTTCCATTGATTTTTTAGAATATCGGCTGTTTGGGCCAACTCCGGCCAGTCAGTGGTGAAAATTTTAAACTCCAATTTTTTTCCGTCTTTTTCTCTAATATTGTCTCCGTTTAATTTCCATTCAGCTTCTTCCAATATTTTATTGGCTTTTTCCACATCAAAATGACATCGGTCTATTTCACTAGAATATTCTTCCATTTGTGGGAGAAAAGGAGAATCAATTTCAATTCCTTTATTAAAAAGAACTTTTTCTATTATTTCTTGGCTGTTAACGGCGCAAACCAAAGCTTTTCTTACTTGGTCATTGGCCAAGGGGAAACTTTTGTTTTTATTGAAAAATACTGAAAAGTAACGAGGAATGGCAATTTCATAAATAGAAGTGCTGTTAATTGATTTTAAATTATTGATTTTTTCAGGAGAAATGCCGCTTATTCCTTGAATCTCCTTTTTATTATAAGCGTCTATGGCCGAATTTTCGTCGGGATAAAAATTGAAGGAAATCTTAGAAATGTTCGGTTGTCCCATAAAATAATTTTCAAAGGAACGAAGTTCATAAGAAAGTATGTTTCCGCTTGAGTCTTTTTGAAAGTCAAAAAACTTATAAGGTCCGGAGCCGATAGGTTCTAGATTGTAATCAGTCAAAGAGAATTTTTCCGGAGCGATATTTTCCCAAACATGTTTGGGTAGGATGCCTAGCGTTAAATTGTTTAAAAATCCGAAGTAGGGTTTTTCAATAGTGAATGTGAGTGAATATTCGCCTATTTGGTTGACGCTTACTCC